>CAIZHL010000386.1 GCA_903932755.1 uncultured beta proteobacterium | reverse complement strand
TCTGGTGCACCACGCGCAGGCGCGGGAAGCGCTCCGCCAGTTCGTTGAGCAGTTCGCCGGTGCGATCCTTGCTGCCGTCGTTGATGGCGATGATCTCGAAATTCGGATACTCGAGTTCCATCAGCGCTTCGATGGTTTCCTCGGCGTGGGCTTCCTCGTTGAAGCACGGTACCAGCACCGCGACCAGCGGGTAGTCGTCGCGCGGCGGCGGCTGGCTGACCACGCGGTGCGGCTTGCGCTCGAAGCGGAAGTAGAAAACGATGCCGCAGACCATCCAGATCATCGACATCAATACCGGATAGAAAAATACGTAGGCGAGGATCGCGCCCCAGAAATCGCCTAGCAGTGCCGGTAGCGTCATCGTCGCCTACCTGAGCTGCGGCTGCGAGCGCAGCGAGAGAACGCGGCCGACGGCGTCCATGCCGTCTTGCGGCAGGCCGGCCAGGCCGAACTGGCGGAAGCCCTCGGCTTCCAGCGTTCGCATGCGCCCGGCGATTTCCGCGGCGGGCAGGGCCGGGTCGAATTCGAGCAGCACCTTTGCTTTTGCGCCGGCCGGGAGTGCCGCGATGTTGGCCTCGGTCGCCGGCAGGACGATCAAGTCCTTCTCCGCCAGTTGCGCCCAGACGTCGGCGTCCGGCGTCCGGTCCAGCGCATGGACGAACTGCAGCGGCCAGCGCCAGCGTTCGGCGGCGGCACGCACCCCGGCCGCCGTGGTGCTACCCGGCATAGCGCGCAGGCGCAGCCCGGCGAAATTGACGTGGCGCGCGAGATCGGCGACCAGCGCGGCGTCGCCCAGCCAGTGGTCGGGCAGGTCGATGAAAACCGGCACGCCGGCGCGCCTCTCGGTCTGCCAGCAGATGTGGTTGAGGCTGTCGCGGGCGAGCGGCAGGCGGGAGGTGGCGAACAGCGCCAGCTCACGACCGTCGCGCTGCACGGACGGCGACACGAAGGCCATGTTCGGTTGCAGCGCGAGCAGGCGGTCGAGTGTCGCAGAGAGTCCGGCTTCTTCGTCCTGCCAGCGCCCCGGCACGATCTTCACGCTGCGCGCCGGGTCCGGCGCCCAGGCATTGCGCAGGAGTTCGGCAAATTCCTGCAGCGACGGGCTGTTCTCGACGAGGTAGCGACGGATATGGAACAGCGATCTCGACGCCGGGGTAGGTCCGTCTTCCAGCGTGAAGGCGCCGGCCATGCCGAGCCCGGCGGCGATCTCCTGTCCGGCAAGGTTGCTGCGGCCGTAGGGCCAGACCAGGATGCGCGGCGCGCTGCCGCTGCGCTCGGCGATCAGGCGGCTGCTGGCGGCGAGATCCCGGCCGAGCCGGCCAAGATACGCTTCGTCCGTTTCGTAGCGTCCGTCGGCGTAGAGGCGGGTGATTGCCGCGGGTTCCGTATTGCCCTGCGGGTTGGCCAGAATGCCGCGATGCAGGCCGTAGGTATGAGTGGCGACTTCGATCAGCCCGGAGCGCTGCATTTCGCGCACCTCGTCCCAGGTGACGAAATCCGCGCGGGGCCGCGCCGCGCCGTCGTAATCGACCGTCTTGCCCGCCTCGACATCCAGCCAGGCGCCGACCAGCGCGATCACCGCCGGATAGTCGAACTGTTTGAGCAGCGGGAACGCACGGGTATGGAAGTCCTTCAGCCCGTCGTCGAAGGTAAGCAGGACGGCCTTCGGCGGCAGCGCCGCGCCGCCCTTGCGCGCGGCGATGATCGCATCGAGGCTGACCGGCCGGTAAGCGTTGGCCTTGAGCCAGGCGAACTGGGCCGCAAGGTCGGAGGCGCGGACGGCGGTGGGGGAGGTGAGCGGCGCCGAATCGCTCTCGACTTCGTGATAGCTCAGGGCGATGAAGCCGCCCGCCGGCTGGGCGCAGGCCGGCAGGACCATCAGCAGGAAGCAGAGGCGGATCAGAAGCGCCATAGCACGCTCAGGTTGGCGAAGCTGCGCGCTTCGCGCGCGCCGTCGTAGGGGCGAAAGCTGCGGCCGATGCCGTAGCGGACGGACAGGTCGCGCTCGAGTTCCCAGCGGTGGCCGTATTCGACGGCCTCGATCGAACCCGACGCAAAATGCTGCTGCCAGTAGTGGCCACCGGTCAGCGCCAGGCGCTGGCGGAAGGAGCGCTCGTAGTTGCGCCAGACCAGGTTTTCGACGGCGGCGGTCAGCCACAGCGAGCGGTCGTTTTCCGGATTGAAATAGCTGGCCCCGGTACCCAGCGTGTTGTGCGAGGCGTCGCCGCCCAGCGTCGTTTCGAACATCCATTGCGGGCCGCTGGACCAGCGCTCGAACCAGGCGGCATTGACCGACGTGCGTCGGTTGTCGTCGGAAAAATCGCTGGCGGCCACGCCCGCCGACAGCTTGCGCGACTCGTTGGCCTGCCAGTCCGCGCCGGCGCTGGCGCGGCTGGCGCGCACGCCGCTTTGCACCGCGCGCAGCGGTATCTGGTTGCTGACGCTCTCGGCGGCGCCATGGAAGGTCCAGTGGTCGTCCGCCTTCCAGCGGGCGGTGGCGGACAGGCCGGCCTTTTCGCCGCTGCCGTCGTTTACTTCACCGGTGAGGCGCCAGTCCAGCCAGCGCCATTCCAGGCCGACGCCGGTGCGTATCCACTTTGTAGTGCTGCGGTCGAAATCCGCGCTGCCGGTGAAGTTGTGCACGAAAAACCGCCAGCGGTCGGCCTGCGGCCGGCTGTAGAGATAGCTGTCGCTCGACCAGTCGCGGTTGCCGTTGAAGGCGCTGTCCTGGCCGCGGCCGTAGCCCGCTTCGGTATAGAACTCGTGGCTGTCGTGCAGTTCGAATGTCCTGCCGGCACGGCGGACACCGCCGTTGTCGGGGTCGAGTCCGCGCGCCCGGCCCAGGCTTTCCTGCGCCGCCGGCCAGTTCTGCAGCCCGAGTTGCACTTCGGCAAGATCCGCTTGCACTGCCGCGTTCTCCGGATCGGACCCCGCGATCCGGCGCAACAGTTCCTCGCCCAGGCGCGGCCAGCCGCGCGCCAGCGCCAGCGACGCGGCAGCCTGGCGCGCCTCGCCATTGAAAGGCGCGGCGGCCGTTCTGGCCTCGATGCGCGCCTGCGCTTCCTGCAGGCGGTCGCCGTAGATCCGCGCCTGGTCGGCGGCGATGTCGCTGCTCAGGCGTTCGCCGTTGTACTTGCCGTCGCGATGCCGGCGTTCGGGCAGTCGCGCGGCGAAGGCATCGATGTGCGCCGTGGCGGGATCGAGTTCCTCGCTTTCGACCAGGGCATAGAACAGGCCGAGGTTGGCCTCGAAATCATCCGGATTTGCCGCGATCACTTCGCGGTAAAGCGCAGCGGCGCTGCGCGGATTGCGCAGTTCGAGATAGCTGCCGGCGACGTCGCGCTTGGCCCAGGTCGGCACCGCCAGGTCGCGGGCGAGGAAAGCTTCAAAGAGGGCGACGGCATCGGCCGCACGGCGGCGGAAAAACAGGGCGCTCATGCGATCGGTCAGGCGCCGCCGGTCTTCGGCATCCGGCGCCTTGCCGGCGAAAAAATCGGCGGCAAGGGCATCGCTTGCGGCCAGGGCCCGATCGATGCGCAGGAAGCGGTCGGGTCCGCGCAGCGTGTTGCGATCGATGATGCCGTAACGAATCTCGACGGCGATCCGGTCGCCCTCGGCGACGCGCTGCTCCGGATTTTCGGCAGCTGCCAGCCCGCCGCTCGCGGCGAGCAGCAGGAAAGACCAGGGCAGGAGGTGGCGGGCGGGCATGCGCACGATGTCGGCTAGGTGTGGCGGATCCCGCACGAAAACCAGGCGTGCTCCGGCGGAAATCCTCGCGCTTGCCCCGGCGCTTTCACGAAACGATATAGGCACCCGCCCCGGTGGACAGCAGCTTGCCGTCGGCGCCGAGGAATTCCATGCGGGTGGTGGCGACGCGCGAGCCCAGGCGCAGCACTTCGGCGCGCAGTTCGAAATGCTCGCCGATGCCTGGGCGCAGATAGTCGATGCGCAGGTCGATGGTGCCCAGCTTGCCGAAACGGGCCAGCCTCTGTTGCGGCGGCTCGTCCATGTGGCGGGCGCCGATCGCCGCCAGCACCGCCAGGCCGCCCATCGCGTCGAGGCTGGCGCTGATGACGCCGCCGTGGATCCGGTTGTGGCTGTAATGGCCGATCAGCTCGCGGCGCATCTCGATGCGGCCGCTGGCGCGGTCCTCGGCGATCGAGGTGACCTTGAGGCCGAGGACCTGGTTGAAGATGATCATTTCCTCGAAAATCTTCTTCAGGCCGTCGATGAATTCGGGCTCGAACGCAGCGGCGGCTGCGGCGACGGGCTTCTTCATGCCGGCTCCGCCGGCAGCATCAATTCCCTGGCGCGCGCCGCCACCTGTGCGGGAAAGGGCTGCGACTTGCGGGTTTGCGGATTGAGGCAGACCACCGTGAACTCGCAGACCGAGCAGACATCGCCGGTTTCGGTATTGAACAATTCGTGGCGGAAGCGCAGCACCTTCTCGCGCATTTCCAGCACGCCGGTGCGCACCGCCACCGTGTCGCCCGGATAGAGTTCCTTCCTGTAGCTGATGTCCTGCTGCACGGCGGCCAGGTGCAGGGCGCCGCTGCGCAGCAGGGAAGCCGTCATGCCGAGCATGGCATAGAACTGCCAGCAGGCCTCTTCGAGAAATTCCATGTAGGCGCGAACATTGATGTGGCCCATGTGGTCGCGCTGCCACTCGTGCACCGTGCCGCGTGCGGTTTCGATCATCGCTTCAGTCCTCCTTCCCGGCGCCAAGGTGATGCCGCCGGGCATCCGCACGGATGCGCGTCCTTACTTCAGGGCTTCCGCCAGATCCTTGTCGCTTACCTTGCCCGAGCGATGCAGCCAGAGCAGGATCGCCAGCGGCTTGGGGATGTTGCGGCCGGACTCGTAGCGGGAACCTCCGGACTGAGTGACGCCGTAACGCGTCCAGAACTCGGTCTGATTGATGTTCTGCTTCTTGCGCGTCTCCGCAATGTCGGAAAAATCCAGTTTCTTCTTTCGGGCCATGTTTGCTGCTCCTGTAGATTTACGTTTAAAGCATCGGCAAGGATACCGAAATTCGGTCGACCGCGCATTCCTTAGCGCAGCACTTCCACTTGTCATCGGCCGGACAACCCGTCGCCCCCGGGTCGGCCCCGACCCGCCGGGTCCCGTGTCCGCGCGGCTTTGCCTCCTGGCAGGTCAGGGCGGCGGCGATGTGACTGTTGACCGGGCCGCCTCGCTGCGGATCTCGCGCAAGGTGTTCAGATTTGCCAGGAAGGCATCCACCAGGCGCGGATCGAACTGGACTCCGGCGCCGCGGCGCAGCAGGTCGACGGCCGCTTCTTCGGTCCACGGCGTCTTGTAGGGGCGCGTCGACAGCAGGGCGTCCCAGACATCGGCCACCGCGACGATCCGCGCCGAGAGCGGGATGTCCTGGCCGCGCAGGCCCGTCGGGTAGCCGCTGCCGTCGAAGCGCTCGTGGTGGTAATGGGCGATGTCGGCCGACATCTTCATCGATTCCGACGTCGATCCCTGCAGCATCTCGTAGCCGATCACGGGATGCGTGCGCATCACGACCAGTTCGCTTTCGCTGAGCCGGCGCGGTGCGAGCAGGATCTCGTCGGGAATGCCGATCTTGCCGATGTCATGGAGCGGCGCCGCCATGCCGATCACGTGCACCTCGGCTTCGCTGAAGCCCACCTCGCGGGCCAGCAGCATCGAATAGCGCGCCATCCGCAGCAGGTGCTGCCCGGTCTCCGAATCGCGCTTCTCCGCGACTACCGCCAGGCGCTGCAGCATTTCCATGTTGCGCTGCTGGAGGTCCTCGCTGACCTCCGCGACGCGCTGCTGGAGGACTTCGGCATGCCGCTTGTTCTGCAACTGGAACAGGCGCATCTTGAGCAGGTTGCGGCAGCGGGCCTGGCATTCGCGGTGGTTGATCGGCCGCGTCAGGAAGTCGGCGGCGCCCGCGTCGAGGGCGGCATAGCGCACATCCATGTCATCCAGCGCGGTGACCACGACGATCGGCAGGTCGAACAGATGCTCCATGCGCTTGAGCTGGCGGATCACGCCGAGGCCGTCGAGTTCGGGCATGCTGAAGTCGGTGATGACCAGGTCGAGCGGGTTTTCCGCCGCATAGCGCACCGCTTCCAGCGGCTGGGCGAAGGTGACGACGTCGATGTCCGCGGAGATGCCGGAAAGGATCTCGGCAACCAGCAGGGCATTGGAGGTCTGGTCGTCGATTACAAGTACGTTCTGGCGCATGGGCTGCCTCGGTTTTCCGGTGTGCGGGCGCGGCAATGATCGGTCGCGCGATGCAAAGCACAACATAACATCCCGCAGCGCCGGGAACAATGGCGGCACGCACAAACCGCTTTCGCCGGCGGAAAATGCCGAATAAAATCGGACCGGTCCCTGCGCGCGCCGTGCCGTGCGATCAGGGTACTTCGTCGGGCACTCCGCGGCGGCTGCCGGTCTGCGGGGCGAGCGACGGTTGTCTGGCATCGAGGGCCTGGCGGGAACGCCGCGCATAACCGAAGGTGATCATGGAATCCTGATGCAAGCCGCCTCGACACTTCAAGTCGTACTGGAGAAGCAGGCCAGACTGCGCGCGTTCATCGGCATACCCATGACGGGGGTGCTGGTGTGGCTGCATTATGCGGCGGACAAGGTCTTGTTGTGGGCGGAGTGGGCGATCGCCTGCTACTTCGTGTACATCGCCACCACCTGGGTCGCATCGAGGCGGCTGCCGGAGCGGCTTTGGTCGCCGGCCATCTATTGCACCGCGGCACTCGATGCGGTTTTCCTGATTTTCTGGCTGCCATTGATCGAGGACGCCGCCGGCCTCGTCCTCGGTTTTGCGCTGTTCACCGGCCTTGGCTACGGGCTGCGCACCGGCAACAAGTACGTCATGATGGTCAACCAGATGGTGACCCTGGCCGGCTACGTGCTGCTGCTGGCCATCCATCCGGCATGGCTGCAGCATCCGGTCAGGGCGATTGCCTTCGCCGTGCCGCTGATCATCATTCCCCTGTATGTGGGCATGCTGCTCGACCAGCTGCACGCCGCGCGGCAGCGCGCCGAGGAAGAGAGCCGGGCCAAGTCGGACATGCTGGCCAAGGTCTCGCATGAACTGCGCACCCCGCTGGGGGGAATCGTTTCCGCCGCCGACCTGATCCACATGGCGGCGCCGACATCTCCCCATGGACGGCTGGCCAGCACCATCATGGCCCTGGCCAAGCACCTGCAGGAAGACATCGCCGACCTGCTCGACCAGGCCAAGCATGAGGCCAAGTCCCTGATCCTGAACCCGGGCGTCTGCGACATCCGCGAACTGATGGGCACGGTGGAAGCGGCGGTGCGCGCCAAGGCCAAGGAGAAGCATCTCGACCTGCAGGTCATCATCGATCCGCGGCTCGACTCCGCGAGCATCGCCGATGCGCACTACCTCGGCCGTGCCCTGCTCAACCTGGCAGGCAACGCGGTCAAGTTCACCGAGGTGGGCCAGGTCGTGATCCGGGTAATGGTGCTCGATGCCGCCCCCGACCGGTTCTACCTGCGCTTTGCCGTCGAGGACAGCGGCATCGGCATTGCCCAGGCCGACCTGGAAAACATCTTCAAGCCCTTCGTGCAGCTCGACACCGGCCCCGCCCGCCGCTCCACCGGCACCGGCCTCGGCCTGTCGATCTGCAAGGACGTGGTGGAACTGATGGGCAGCCAGTTGCGCGTTTCGAGCGTGCCCGGTCGCGGTTCGCGCTTCTGGTTCGACGTCCATTTCCCGCGCGCCGACGCGCTGCCGCTGGCGCCGGCCGCGTCCGCGGAGCGCGTTGCCGCGAAGCCGCTGCGGATACTGGTGGTCGACGACAACGTCACCAACCTGCATCTGCTGCGCGAGATCCTCGAGCAGGACGGTCATGCCGTCAGCATTGCCGATTCGGGGCAGGCCGCGCTCGATCTGCTGGCGCTGCCCGAAGAGGCGCCGGAGGTGATCTTCCTCGACTACAACCTGGGCGACATGGACGGCATCCAGGTCCTGCAGGTTTACCGTTTCGGCGTGCGCGATCCGGCGCCGGTGTTCTTCCTCACCGCCGATACCTCGGCCGACACCATGGCGCGCCTGCGCGACACCGATGCCTGCGGCATCATCGGCAAGCCGGTGCGGCTGGCGGAAATTCGCGAAGTGCTGGCGGATACCTTCCCGGCGGGGACGGCCGGCGCCGAAATCCGGGCAACTCCCGGGCTGCGTGCGGTGCCCATCCTTTACCTCGACACCGAGGTCCTGGCGGAGGTGGCGGCCATCAGCAAGCGGCCGGCGTTTCTCGGGGAAATGATCGATCACGCGGTCCGCGACATCGAGCGGACCACGGCAAGCCTGCTTGACGCATTGGGCGATGCGCAATGGGACGAGGTCAAGAAACTGGCGCATGCCCTGAAGGGCGTCTCCCATCAGATGGGGGCGTTCCGCCTCAAGAACATGGCGGTTTCCATCATGCAGACCGACGTTGCGGGGTTGGAGGCGGTACGGACCAAGCTTGCGACCGAACTTGCCGACGTCAGCGCCAACAGTGTCGGGGCGCTGCGGGAGTGGTGCGCCGCGGCTAAGCCGAATGCTTCAGGACAGTCGGTGGCCTGAGCACGGCGGCGCCGGCATCGGCCGCCTGCATGCGGACCAGGGTGGCGAGCACCCGGCGTTCCTCGGCCGACAGCGCCATCGCCGTCTCGACCCAGTCTTCGACCACGGTGCGCAGTTCGACGAGGTCGAATGCGCCCATGCGCGCTTCGGCGCGCTGCAGCGCCATGCGGGCGTTGTAGCGGCGGCGGTGTTCGGCGATGAAGCGCTGCGCCGCGGCCGGGCCTTCGCCGTTCTCGCACAATTCGTCCACCACGCCCTGCGCGTGCAGGTCCGCGGCGGAATGGATGCGCGCATTGCGCATGAAGGCGGCGGCGCGGCGCAGGCCGATGCGGTTCGCCAGCAGCGTCATGCCGCCGGTACAGGGGAAGGTGCCGAAGGCGATTTCGGGAAAGCCGAATTCGGCGCCGCGCTCGGCGATCAGGTGCGAAGCGCTCAAGGCCGTTTCGAAGCCGCCGCCCAGGGCGCGGCCCTGGACCAGGCTGACGGTGGTGACCCGGTGCGCCGCGGAGAAAATCCGCCGGATCAGCTCCAGGCAGCGCATCGAGTAGGCGCGCAGGGCGCCGGCGTTGCCGCTTTCGATGCAGGACTGGAAGTAGGCGAGGTCGCCGCCCAGGGCGAAATGGCGGGGATGGCTCGACGTCAGGACGAGGTAGCGCAGGCGCCCCTCGCGCGAGTCCTCCTGCCAGTGCCAGTCGTTGCCTTCGATCCGGTCGAGCAGGCGCTCGAAGCCGGCGAGCAGTTCCGGCGAGAAATTGTGCGGCCGCCCGGCCACGGGTTGCAGCGAAACCCAGAGCGTATCGAGCGAATTGTCCAGCCGGGTTGCGAGCGAAGCGTCGCCCCGGGGTTCTTGCTGTGCGATGGAAGCAGTCTTCACCATGGCATGCCTGACCACAAATGGAGGCTTGATACTACCGTTTGCTGAGCACCAGGGCGACGTTTGTGCCGCCAAAACCCGCGCTCAGGCTCAAAGTGTGGCGAATTTGCACATCCCGCTCGGCGACCGCCGGCACGTGGCGCAGCGGGCAGGCCGGGTCGATCTCGTCGAGAAAGGCGGTCGCCGGAAGGAAATCGTGCTGCATGGCGAGCAGGCAGACGGCGAGTTCCATGGCGCTTGCGGCGCCCAGCATGTGCCCGTGCTGGGCCTTGGTGCTGCTGACGGGTATGTCATCGGCGGCGGCGCCGAGGGCGCCGCGCAGCGACGCGACTTCCACCGGGTCGCCGGTCGCCGTCGCGGTGGCATGGGCATTGATGTAGGACAGCTCGGCCGGCTGCAGGCCGGCATCGCGCAAGGCCGCCGCAACGGCTGCCGTCTGGCCGCGCGAATGGGGGGCGCCGACATGATAGGCATCGCAGGCGATGCCGTAACCCGACAGCGTGGCGAGGATGCGCGCACCGCGCGCCAGGGCGTGCTCGGCCGATTCCAGCACGAAGAACACCGCACCCTCGGCGAGCACCAGTCCGCTGCGATTGCGCGAAAACGGCCGGCAGCTGCGTCCGACATCGTCCGGATCGGGCGGGGCCAGCGCCCGCAGGCCGTCCCAGGCACCCATGAAGGGCGGGATCAGCGCTGCCTCGCCGCCGCCGGCGATCGCCACGTCGAGGTCGCCGTGGCGGATCCAGCGCATGGCTTCGCCGATCGCCGCGCCGGAAGACGCGCATGCGGCGGTATGGGTGATGACCGGACCGGCGATCTGGTGGCGGATCGAAATCCACGCGGTCGGGGCGTTGTGCATGCCGGCCATGATGGTGAAGGGGCGGGCGGTCTGCTTGCCCTCGACGGAATAGTCGCGTAGCCACTGGCACTGGGTATCGGTGCCGCCGCACACGGTTCCGGCAAAAACTCCGGCGCGCAGGTCGAGCTCGGCCAGGTTCGACGGCAGCCCGGAATCGGCCAGCGCCTGATCGGCGGCGGCGACGCCGAGCTTGGTCAGGCGATCGAGGTAGGGGAGGTCCTTGCGCTCGAAAGCGCTGTCGAAATCCCCCGTCACGAGGCCCGCCGGGAAGGTCTTCTTGTGGCCCGCGGCGGACCACAGGCCGATGCCGGAGCGCACTTCGAGCAGGTGATCGAGAACTTCCGCCGCGGACTGGCCGATGGGCGAAACGATGCCGAGGCCGGTGACGACGACCTCCTTCACAGCTTGCTCAGGCTGGATTGCGCCAGGGTGACGAAGTCATTGATGGTCGGGTTCGCCGGCAGGCGTTCCAGCGGCAACTGGCAGCCGAAGGTTTCCTCGAGGCCCATCACGATGTCGATCAGCGCCAGCGAGTCGAGCCCCGAGTCTTTTATCGGCTGGTTGCTGTCTGGCAGGTCCATGCCGAAGGTGGTCTTGGCGATTTCCCGAATCTTGGCGGTAATGGCATCGTCGCTCCAGGTGCTTGCACTCATACAGGTATTGTGGTTCCGGATTGTTTGGATTTGATGAACTTAACGTATCGGCGACCGCTTCGAAGCCGGGAATTGAACAGGAGAAGCCGGGCGAGGGCAAGCCTCAAACGGTGGCCCGCAGTTCGAAGTCGGCGAACTCGCCGGTGGCGGATTCGACGATCAGCTTTTCAACAGAGCCCCCGGCCGGACCGATGCGGCTCCAGGCCAGCATCGCGTCGACCTGCGCCGCATCGCCGGCGATCATGGCCTCGACGCTGCCGTCGCGGCGGTTGCGCACCCAACCGGTGACGCCAAGTAGCCGCGCCTGTGTCGTCATGGCATGGCGGAAGCCGACACCCTGCACCACGCCGCTGATGAGCAGGCGGCGGACTTCCGTCATTTCACTTTCATGCCGGGAGTCGCGCCGCTGTCCGGCGAAAGCAGGAACAGGCCCGGCGTCGTGCCGCCGTCGTCCGATGCGGCCAGCACCATGCCTTCCGACATGCCGAACTTCATCTTGCGCGGCGCCAGGTTGGCCACCATCACCGTCAAGCGCCCGACCAGCTGCGCCGGATCGTAGGCCGACTTGATGCCGGCGAAGACATTGCGCGTGCCGCCTTCACCGAGGTCGAGCGTCAGGCGGATCAGCTTGTCGGCGCCTTCGACATGCTGCGCGTCGGCGATGCGCGCGACGCGCAGGTCGACCTTGGCGAAGTCGTCGATCGAGATATGTTGCGCTTTCGGTTCCACCAGGCCCTGCGCCTTGTCTTCGGTCGCCTGCTGGTGTTGTGCATGGCGCTGCGGCGACTGCGGCGCGGAAGAAGTCGGCGCCGGCGATACGGCGACCGGGGCCGCCGCGCTTGTGGGCTCCAGCGATTCGCGGTTGGCGGCGACCAGCGCCTCGATCTGCTTCGGGTCGATGCGCTGCATCAGGTGTTCGTAGGCATTGATCAGGTGCGCCGGCGGCAGCAGGTACCCGGCGTCCTGCCAGTGCAGGGGCGCCACATTGAGGAATTCCTCGGCGCGTTGCGTCAGCTTGGGCAGCACCGGCTTCAGGTAAATCGTCAGCAGGCGGAAGGCGTTGATCAAGAGCGAGCAGACCTCGTGCAGCTTGGCGTCCTGGCCTTCCTGCTTGGCCAGCGTCCAGGGCTGGTTCTTGTCCACGTACTGGTTGATCTGGTCGGCCAGCACCATCACGCGGCGCAGGGCGCGCGCCGTGTCGCGGCCTTCGTAGTAGCCGGCGATTTCCTCGGCGGCTTCCATGATGCCGGGCAGTTCGGCACGGAACTGCTCGTTGAGGTGGCCGTGCAGCAGGGTTCCCCCAAAGCGCTTGGCGATGAAGCCGGCGGCGCGGCTGGCGATGTTGATGTACTTGCCGACCAGGTCGGAATTGACGCGGCTGACGAAGTCGTCGAGGTTGAGGTCGATGTCCTCCATCGTGCCGTTCAGCTTGGCGGCGAAGTAATAGCGCAGCCATTCCGGATTCAGGCCTTGCGTCAGGTAGCTCTCGGCGGTGATGAAGGTGCCGCGCGACTTGCTCATCTTGGCGCCGTCGACGGTGAGGAAACCGTGGGCGAAGACGCTGGTCGGGATGCGATAGCCGGCGTGTTCGAGTTCGGCCGGCCAGAACAGGGCGTGGAAGTAGAGAATATCCTTGCCGATGAAGTGATACAACTCGGCCTGCGAACCCTTGCCCCAGAACTCGTCGAAATCGAGCCCCTTCTTCGTGCAGAAATTCTTGAATGAGCCCATGTAGCCGATCGGCGCATCGAGCCAGACGTAAAAGAATTTGCCGGGCGCGCCAGGAATCTCGAAGCCGAAATAGGGTGCATCGCGCGAGATGTCCCAGTCGGTGAGCTTGTTCTCGCCGGGT
>CAIZHL010000385.1 GCA_903932755.1 uncultured beta proteobacterium | reverse complement strand
GCCTGAGGGGATTGCTGCCGAAACGCGATCCGCCGCTGCAAAAGCGACGCGTGTTGAATGCCGCAAGCGCGGGCAAGGCGTAGTGGTATTGTTGGCAGCACTACCGGTCAGTCAAGTGCCCGGACCGGGTCAACCCGCAACACTATTGATATCAGGAGAGTTATGGAACTGACCACCACGCCTTCAATGGAAGGCAAAAAAATCACCCGCTACTGCGGCGTTGTCGCGGGCGAGGCTGTTCTCGGTGCCAATATTTTCAAGGACATGTTCGCCAGTGTCCGTGACATTGTCGGCGGACGGTCCGGCACGTACGAGAACGAGCTTCGCAAGGCACGGCAGATTGCACTGGATGAACTGTCGGAGCAAGCCCGCGAACTGGGTGCCAATGCTGTCGTTGGCATCGATCTCGATTACGAAGTGCTGGGCGAAAAAAACGGAATGTTGATGGTTTCGGCGAGCGGGACCGCCGTGGTCATCGAGGGATAGCTTCGGCTACCTTCAGCATTTTTTTTGGCGCGCTCGGCGGGGATCGAACCCACAACCCCTGGCTTCGGAGGCCAGTACTCTATCCATTGAGCTACGAGCGCGCGAGGGGGCGAAGCATAACCGGTTCGGCCGGTGGCGTCCAATGCGGGGCGGGTGAAACCGCTATAATCGCGCCCTCTGTCCGACTATTCCGGGAAGGCTGATCATGGTCCATTTGCATATCCGAACCCTCGCCGCGGCGAGTGCGCTGGTTCTCTCCGTTTCCGTGTTCGCCATGGGCGCACGCCCCAAGGCTGACGATGAAGGCGCCAACAAGCGCATTGCTCCCATAGCCCGCGTCGAACTGACTGCAGCTGCCCCCGCCGCAGCCGGCAGTCGCAGCGGCGAACAGATCTACAAGGCCATCTGCGGCGCCTGCCATGAAGCAGGCGTGGCCGGCGCACCCAAGACCGGCGACAAGGCCGCCTGGGCGCCGCGCGTCGCGCTCGGCCTCGACGGCCTGATGAAGTCGGCGATCGCCGGCAAGAACGCCATGCCGCCCAGGGGCGGTTCGGACGCGAACGATGTCGAACTGGCGCGCGCGATTGTCTATATCGCCAACAAGTCGGGCGCCAGCTTCAAGGAACCCGCGGCGAAGTAAGCGCACGGCGCCGCAGCAAACAAAGGGACCCCTGCGGTCCCTTTGTCGTTTAAGCGGAATGACCGGGAAAGCGCCAGGCAATCCGTCACACCAGCGAATGCCGTGACTCTTCTGGAGTCCGGCGTTCGCCGGAATGACGAGTTGGTACCTGCTTAATATTTTCTACGGCTTGCCGGCCAGCATGGCGCGCAGGGCGCTCGCCCTGGCGCGCGCGCTATCGGCGTCCGGCACGGTGTTCCCCTGCGCCAGCGCCTTCTGCGCCGCCTCGCCCATTTCCGCGATGAAACGCGACGGCTCGCGCGGCATCCATTCGCGGCCCTGCTTGCGCCGCTCGCACCAGGTCACGGTCAGGCTGGCCTGGGCGCGGGTGATGCCGACATACATCAGGCGCCGCTCCTCTTCCAGCTTGGCAGGTTCGAGCGAGTCGCGATGCGGCAGCAAACCTTCCTCGACGCCGACCAGGAAGACGTGGCGGAATTCGAGGCCCTTGGCCGCGTGCAGCGTCGCGAGCTGCACGGCGTCCTGCTCGCCTTCGTCCTTGTCCAGCATCGACAGCAGCGCGACGGACTGCGCCAGTTCGAGCAGGTTCTTGCCTTCCTCTTCGCCCTTCCTGCCCAGCCACTCGACGAAGTCGCAGACGTTGGCCCAGCGGGTTTCGGCCTCGCGCACTTCCGAGGATTGGAACAGCCAGCTTTCGTAGCCGATCGCGTCGATCAGGTCGTTCAACACCTTGCCGGCCGGCTCCTTCGCGGCGCGCGCCTCGATGCGCCCGATGAAATCGCCGAACTCGCGCAGCGAGGTGCGCTGCTTGGCATTCAGCTCGACCTCCAGCCCCGGCGCCCAGATGCTGGCGAACAGGCTCTGGTGGCTGCGCCCGGCGGCGCGGCCGAGCCCTTCCAGCGTGGTGCCGCCGATGCCGCGCTT
>CAIZHL010000384.1 GCA_903932755.1 uncultured beta proteobacterium | reverse complement strand
GGCATTCTCGATTTCGGCGCCCAACAACGAGAAAGTGGTGCAGCTGTTCTTCGACTGGGTAAGCAGCGGCTTCACCCTGGAACTGCCGCAGCAGACCGCCCTGATCGTGCCGTTCTTCAAGAGCATCTCCTACCCGCTCGGCATGTTC
This sequence comes from uncultured beta proteobacterium, assembly GCA_903932755.1. Classification (GTDB taxonomy): domain Bacteria; phylum Pseudomonadota; class Gammaproteobacteria; order Burkholderiales; family Rhodocyclaceae; genus Sulfuritalea. The sequence goes on along the minus strand of CAIZHL010000384.1, from coordinate 2,987 downwards.
GGCTTCATCCTGCTGAGCTACCTGGTGATCGTCGGCAGCAGCAACGCGGTAAACCTGACCGACGGTCTCGACGGCTTGGCGATCATGCCGACGGTTCTGGTCGGTGCCGCGCTGGGCATTTTCACCTACGTCGCCGGCAACTCGGTGTTCTCGAAATACCTGCTGCTGCCCTACATTCCCGGCGCCGGCGAACTGACGGTGTTCTGTGGCGCGCTGGCCGGCGCCGGTCTCGGCTTCCTCTGGTTCAACGCCTACCCGGCGGAAGTGTTCATGGGCGATGTCGGCGCCCTGGCGCTGGGCGCGGCGCTGGGCGCCGTGGCCATCGTGGCGCGGCAGGAGATCGTGCTGTTCATCATGGGCGGCGTCTTCGTCGCTGAAACCTTGTCGGTGATGTTGCAGGTCGGTTACTTCAAGTACACCAAGAAGCGCTACGGCCAGGGTCGCCGCATCCTGCTCATGGCGCCGCTGCACCACCACTTCGAACAGACCGGCTGGAAAGAGACGCAGGTGGTGGTGCGCTTCTGGATCATCACCATCCTGCTGGTGCTGTTCGGCCTCTCCACGCTGAAGATCAGGTAATGGAACTGCGCGGCAAACACGTTCTCGTCCTTGGCCTCGGCGAATCCGGGCTGGCCTCGGCGCTCTGGTGCGCGCGGCAGGGTGCGCGGGTGCGGGTGGCCGATACGCGTGTGGCGCCGCCGTATCTGGAAGAGCTGCGTCGCCGCTTATTGGCCAACTCGGCCAGCGCCGACTTTTTGCCGGGCGAGTTCGATCGGGCACTGCTTGCCGGCATCGACCTGTTGGTTCTCTCGCCGGGACTGCCGGGCGACATGACGGTGGCGGTTGAGGCGCGCGCGTCCGGGATACCGGTGGCGGGCGAGATCGAACTGTTCGCCTGCGGGCTGCGCAGCCTGGGCCAGGGCGCACCGGTGCTGGCGATCACCGGCACCAACGGCAAGACGACGACGACGGCGCTTGCCGGGCACCTGCTGCGCGCTGCGGGCAAGACAGTCGGTGTCGCTGGCAACATTTCGCCCGCCGCCCTGACTGCCCTGATGGCGGCGCAGGATGCCGGTGCCTTGCCGCAGATATGGGTGCTGGAGCTCTCCAGCTTCCAGCTGGAAACCACCGCGACGCTGAATCCGGCCGCGGCGACGGTGCTGAACGTATCCGAGGATCATCTCGACCGCCATGCCGGCATCGACGCCTATGCCGCGGCCAAGGCGCGCATCTTCTCCGGTGACGGGGTCCAGGTCATCAATCGCGCCGACGCGCGGGTGCGCGCCATGGCGCTGCCCGGCCGCCGCGTCATAAGTTTCGGGCTCGATGCGCCGCCCGCCGCGGCGGACTTCGGCCTGCGTACGAAAGACGGCGAGGCCTGGCTGGCGCAGGGCGAGCGCTTTCTCCTGCCACTGTCCGCTTTGCCGCTGGCCGGCCTGCACAACGCGGCGAATGCCATGGCAGCGTTGGCTTTGTGCGCCGGCATCGGTTTTGATGCGCAGACCTTGCTGCCGGCATTGCGCAACTTTGGCGGCCTGCCGCACCGGGTCGAAAAAGTTGCCGAGATCGACGGTGTCACCTGGTACGACGACTCCAAGGGCACCAATGTTGGCGCTACCGTGGCTGCGCTCACTGGTCTGGGCGGCGGCGTCGGCCGCAAATCCGTCGTTATTCTTGGTGGGGATGGAAAGCAACAGGACTTCTCGCCGCTGCGCGATGCGGTGGCGAAGCATGCCCGAGCTGCCATCCTGATTGGACGCGACGGCCCGGCAATTGCTCGGGCCATCGCGGCGGCCGGCATCAAAACCGAAACCGCAGCCGACATGGACGACGCGGTGCGCCGCGCTGCGGCCCTGGCGCAGCGTGGCGACGCCGCGCTGCTCTCGCCGGCCTGCGCCAGCTTCGACATGTTTCGCAACTACGAGCATCGCGCCGAGGTTTTTGTCGCTGCGGTGCGCACGCTGGATGCCGCCTGCCGCCGGGCCGCCCCCAGGCAGGCGCAGTCAGAGACTTGGAATTCCGCCATCGGCGGAATGAACCATGATCGCCCCCTTCCCCGGGAAGGGGGAGGGGGGGAAGGTCAATCATGAGCCGCGCCTTTGCCTTGCCGGCGCAGCGCATGCAGCGCGGGCCCGCCGAACTCGATCCCCTGCTGTTGTGGCCGGCGGCCGGTCTCTTGCTGTTCGGGCTGGTGATGGTGTATTCCTCCTCGATTGCGATGGCCGAGGGCAGCCGCTTTACCGGCCACCAGTCGGCGTACTTCCTCTATCGCCACGCGGTGTTCCTCGTCATCGGCTTCGTCGCGGGCGTGGTGGCCTTCCAGATTCCGCTGCGCATGTGGCAACAGGCTTCGCCCTGGCTGTTCCTCGCCGGCTTCGTGCTGCTGTTCCTGGTGCTGGTGCCCTTTATCGGCCGCTCGGTCAATGGCGCCCAGCGCTGGATCAGCCTCGGTCCCGTGAATCTGCAACCATCTGAACTGATGAAACTGTTCGCCGTGCTGTATGCCGCGGACTACACCTCGCGCAAGCTCGACGACATGGGCAGCCTGCTGCGCGGCTTCGGGCCGATGGCGGTCGTCATGGTGCTGGTCGGCTTCCTGCTGCTGAAGGAGCCCGACTTCGGCGCCTTCGTGGTGATTCTCGCCATTGCCACCGGCATCCTCTTCCTCGGCGGCATCAACGTGCGCATCTTCGGCGGGCTGCTGCTGCTGCTGGCGGTCAGCTTCGTCATCATGATCTGGGCCTCGCCCTATCGGCGCGAGCGGATTTTCGGCTTCATGGATCCCTGGCAGGATGCCTACGGCAAGGGCTACCAGCTGTCGCATGCGCTGATCGCCTTCGGCCGCGGCGAGTGGTTCGGCGTCGGCCTTGGCGCCAGCGTCGAAAAGCTGTTCTACCTGCCCGAAGCGCACACGGATTTCCTGCTTGCGGTGATCGCCGAGGAACTGGGTTTCGCCGGCATCTGCGTCGTGGTCGGCCTGTTCGCGC
>CAIZHL010000383.1 GCA_903932755.1 uncultured beta proteobacterium | reverse complement strand
TTTTCGTGGCCGCCGCCGCCGTAGAACAGCATCATTTCGCCGATGTTGGTATTCGACGTGCGATTGACGATCGACTTGCCGACGGCGAATACCGTGTTCTGCTTCTGCACGCCCCACAGCGCGTGGATGGAAATATTCACCTCGGGGAACAGCGCATACACCATGAAACGATTGACGGCGAAGATGATCGGCTCGCGGCGCAGGTCGAGCACGGCGAGGTTCTTGTACACCTTGGTGCAGCGCCTGATCTGTTCCTTGGCGATCTCGGCGTGTTCGAAATAGAGGTCGACGCGCTCCTTGACGTCGGGCAGGGCCAGAATGTCGTCGATGCCGTGATGCCGGCAGTAGGCGATCAGGTCCATCATCAGCTGGTAGTTGCTGACGCGAAACTCGCGGAAGCGGCCGAGGCCGGTGCGCGAATCCATGATGTAGTTGAGCAGCACCCAGTCTTTCGGGTCGAGGATTTCCTGGCGCGTGAAATTCGCCGAGTCGCTCTTGTCCACTGCGATGATCATTTCGGTGAACGGTGCCGGAAAGCGGCTCTTGCCGCCGAAATGTTCATACACCACGCGCGCCGCGGAAGGCGCGTCGGCGTAGATGATGTGGTTGGGGCGCTCGCCCGGGTTGCGGAAGGTCTCCGAGACGTGGTGGTCGAAGGCCAGATACACGCCGGGGACGAAAGGCAGGTTGGTCGTGATGTCGCGTTCGGAAATCTCGATCTTGCCGTCCTGCATGTCCTTCGGATGGACGAACTTGATCTCGTCGATCATCTCCATCTCGTTAAGCAGGACGGCGCAGACCAGGCCATCGAAATCACTGCGCGTCACCAGGCGATATTTCTTGTCGGACATGTCTCTTCCTCCCAAGAAGCTTCAGCAAAGCCCGACGCCGGATCCATGGGCGTCAGGCAAAACGGCTGAAATTAAAAAACTCATGCGTCGGGTGAATTGTATTCCAGAGTCGCCAGCATGCCATGCGCGACATAAAACACCGCCAGGCGTCGCGGCCGGCCTTCGGCGGCAAACAGCCCGCCATAGGATTCGAGCTGGGCCCGGTAGCGCTCGGCATGGGCGCCGAGGTCCCCCGCATAGACCCCCGGCCCGAGGTCGGCGGTCTTGTAGTCGATGATCCAGCGCACGCCCTCTTCGACGAAACTGCGATCGACCACGCGGGTTTCCGCCGTACCGCCAGCGCCGAGTTTTGCAATCGCCAGTTCGGCGCCGGATTCGGCGCGCGGCCGCAGCACCCACTGGCCGTCCGTGCTGGCCAGGGTCGTCGCCAGCATGCGCGCCGCCCGGGCGGCGCCGCTTTGCGCCTCGGCCGCCGGCCATCCGCGGCCGGCCAGCCAGCGCTCGAAGGCGGCCTGGCGCGCCGCAATCGCCGCCGGCGGCCAGTCGGCAGGCGCGGTGGCGGCCATTTCCAGCAGGGCATGGACCAGCGTGCCGACATCGGCGGCCAATGCGTCGAATGTTTCTTCGCGCGGCGGCGGCGCAGCGGGCGGCGGCGGCGCGCGCCATGCCGGCGGAATCGCCGGCGCGACGAGGCGCTGCAGGCGCGGCACGAAATGGGCGAGGTCCATGTCCTCGCCGGCGGCCCCGTCGGCCGCATCGTTCCCATCGTCAGTCGCAGCCGGATCGGCGGCGGCGAAGCCGCCTTCGATCATCGGCCACAAGCGCGCCAGCAGTGAATTCGCGGGCGGCGCCACCAGCTCGCCATCCTCGTTGCGGCCGGCCACGGCCAGCACGTGCAGGCGGCGCACCGCGCGCGTGACGGCGACATAGAGCACGCGCGCCGCTTCGTTGCCGGCGCGTTCGCGCTCCATATCCTGCAGGAAGTCATGCACGGTCGGCTCGCTTTTGCCGCGGCGGCGGCGGCGGTTGACCGGCGCCACCAGCAGGCGCTCGCCTGCGTCCAGCGGGAAGCTGTCCCAGGCCAAGAGCGGCGCCTCGGGCGACGGCGCGGGTCGATGCAGACCGGGCAGGATCACGGTGTCGAATTCCAGGCCCTTGGCCTTGTGGATGGTCATCAGCTGCAGGCGGCCGTCAGCCTGCGCGTCGGGCGCGGCGAACAGGCGCGCCATGTCGTCTTCAAGGCTGTCGAGCGCGAAACGCCCCGCCGCGTCGAGTTGGTCGAGGCGCTTGAAGAAGGCGCGCGCATCGGCCAGTCCCGCCGCATCCGCGGCGCCGGCAGCATCGACCAGGGCGGCTGCGCCGCCCAGTTTCATCCAGGCGTCCTCGACCCAGCGCCGGCGCGCCTGCCGGCCCTGCCCGGCCAGCGCCTCGGCCATGACCTCGCGCAGAGGCGCCAGGCGCCGCCGGCCGTCGGCTGATAGGCACGCCACGCGCGGCGCGTCGTTCAGCAGCGACCAGATGGTCGCCTCATGGTCGTCGCCGGCAAGCGCATGCAGGTCGGCCAGGGTGAGCCCGCACCAGGGTGCGCGCAGGATGGCGAGCCAGTGCAGGCGGTCGCCGCGATGATGCAGGGCGCGCGTCAGCGAGATCAGGTCCTGCACCGCCTGGCGGCCCAGCAACGGCTCGATCTCGACCGCGGTATGGCGCCAGCCGGCCGGGTGGCGGCGGATGGCGGCGACCAGCGCCGCCAGGTGGTCGCGGGCGCGCACCAGCACCGCGATGCGCCGCGTCGGATCGACGCGCCATTCGGCTTCGATGATCGCCACCATGCGTGCGGCTTCGACTCGCGCCGCGGCAGTGCTGTCGCCCTTGTCGGCCAGCAGCGCATGGACGGCGACGCCGGCGTCGGGCAGGAGTTCGCGCGTGGCGACGAAGGGCCGGTAGGCGATCTCGCCGCGCAAGGGCTCGTCGCGGCTGGGGAAAATGGCCGGGAAGGCGGCGTTGATCCAGTCGACCAGCGGAGCGCAGGCGCGGTTGTTACGTGACAGGCGCAAAGGCGTCAGCGAAAGACCGCCTATGCCGTGCGATTTGGCGCGCAGGAAGAGCCCCACCTCGGCCTTGCGGAAGCGGTAGATCGACTGCATCGGATCGCCGACGCAGAACAACGTGCGGCCGTCTTCCCTCTGCCAGCCGGCGGTCAGGCGTTCGAGCAGTTCGATCTGCGTCGGGCTGGTGTCCTGGAATTCGTCGACCAGCAGGTGGCGGATGCGCCAGTCGAGGCGCAGGCCGAGGTCTGTCGGATCGTCCTCGTTGCCCAGGGCGGCGATCGCGCGCGCCGCCAGTTCGCCGAAATCGACCTCGCCGGCCTCGCGGAACACCAGCCACAGTTCGGCCGCGGCGAGCTTCATCAGCTGCACCAGGGCGCGCACGATGGCGTCGTTGTCGTGTTCCGGCGTCGGCAGGCGGCGCACGCGGACCAGGGCGGCGACCTGGTCAGCGCTCAGGTTTACCAGCGCAGCGAGCATGGCGTCCTTCTGTGCCTTGAATTCCTTGCCGGGGGGAAAACCGTTCTTTACCGTCACTGTCTTGCGCGCCGTGTCTTTGTCGGTGAGCAGGAAGGCGGTCAGCGCGCGCCAGCGCGGCAGGTCGGCGACCGCGGCGGCCAGCGGCGCGTTCCACCCGGCCAGCGGGTTGGCCGCGTCCGCGCCGCCCGGCTGCGCGGCGGCGAAGCGTGCCAGCGGCATCCACGGCGCCTGCCAGGCGACATCGAGCGTCAGCGCGGCATGCGCGAGTTGTTGGCCGAGGATGTCCTCCAGCGCCGAGGCGATTTCGGACTCCGGATCGTCGAGCGCGACCGGGGAGTGCAACAGCGCGCGCCACTGTTCGCGCCGCGCCAGCATTGCCACCAGCAGCTCGATCAGGCGGGCCGCGTCGTTGTCCATCCAGGCCAGCGCCGCGGCCACCGCGGCGGC
>CAIZHL010000382.1 GCA_903932755.1 uncultured beta proteobacterium | reverse complement strand
GGGCGCCTGCGCTGCCACCACTGCGGCTTCGAAGCGCGCGTGCCGCGCGCCTGCCCCGATTGCGGCAACGTCGACCTGCTGCCCTTCGGGCGCGGTACGCAACGCCTCGAAACCATGCTCGTCGAACGCTTTCCCGAAGCCCGCGTCCTGCGCATCGACCGCGATTCGGCGAGCACGCCGAAGAAATGGCAGGCCTTGCTCGCCACCATCCATGCCGGTGAGGCCGACATCCTGGTCGGCACCCAGATGCTGGCCAAGGGCCATGATTTTCCGCTGCTGACCCTGGTCGGCGCGGTCGGCGCCGATGCCGCCCTGTTCGCCGCCGACTTTCGTGCGCCCGAGCGTCTCTTCGCGCAACTGATGCAGGTCGGCGGCCGCAGCGGGCGCGCCGAACTGCCCGGCGAAGTGCTGATCCAGACCGAGTATCCCGACCATCCCCTGTATCGCGCGCTGATCGACCACGACTATGCGCGCTTCGCACAAAACCAGCTGGGCGAACGCCGCATTGCCGGCTTTCCGCCCTTCAGCTTCCAGGCCATGCTGCGCGCCGAAGCGCGGACCATGGAGCAGGCGCTGGCTTTTCTCGCTGCCGCCCGCAAGGCCGCCGCGATGTTGCCAAATTCGCTGGCCGACGGTGTCACGCTCTACGATCCGGTGCCGATGCGCCTGCAACGCCTGATGACGCTGGAGCGCGGCCAACTCCTGGTCGAATCGCTGAGCCGCCCGGCGTTGCAGGCCTTCCTCACGGCGTGGATGGAAGAGCTCTACGCGCTGAAGACGCCCGCCGGCCTGCGCTGGCATCTGGATGTGGATCCGCTGGAGTTTTAGGAAGCCACTGAATAAGCCGTCACACCGGCGAATGCCGGTGTCCAGGGCCTTGTTTCTTCTGGATTCCGGCGTTCGCCGGAATGACGAATTGACACTCGATCAGCGCATCCCTAGGTTTTCCTGAGAAACCACAGCCAGCTCATCACCTGTAATGCCAGCAGGCCGCCGAAGGTGATCTGGTAGGCCGCGCGTGGCGCGTGGCCGGCGGCTTGCAGCAGATCGACCATGGCGCCGAAGCTCCACTGGATGGCAAAAGCACCGAGGAACACCATCAGGTTCAGCGCGGTGTTCACGCGGCCCGCCAACTCGGGGCCGTAGTTGGCCTGCAGCAGGGCGTAGGCCAGGTTGCCGACGGAGAAGACGAGGCCCAGGGAAAGCCACAGCGGCTGGCTCGGGCCGACGCCCAGGACGATAAGCAAGTTCGCCAGCAGACCCAGCCCCATGCCCCACGTCAGGAGCTTCTCCGGACCCGGGCCGCGCTTTGCCAGCGGCGTCACGCCGAAGGCGATGGTGAGGAAGCCGGTCAGCATGCCGCCGGCCATCAGCAGCAGGTGGTGGGCCGCTACCTCGCGCCCGAGGCCCGAGAAATTCATCAGCCAGGGCACGGCCCAGAGGCCCTGCAGCGCCATGAAGCCTCCGACGATCAGCGTCGATTGCGGTGCGTAGCGCCAGAAGGCGCGGCTGGTGAGCACGCTTTTCAGGCCGGAGATCTGGCGCGCCAGGGGTTCGCCCTGTGCGCCGCCCTTCTTGTCCGGCGTACTGAAAATGCCGGCGGCGACAGCCAGCCCGGCCACTGCCAGGGCGACGAACACCGTGCGCCAGCCGAATTGCGGGATCGCCCAGGACAGCGGCGTCGATGCCGTCAGTGCGCCGAGGCCGCCCGCGGCCATGATGGCGGCATTGAGCGAGGCCTGCCGTTCGGTGCCGAACCACTGGCCGAAGGCCTTGAAGGACGCCATCAGGCAGGCCGAGACGCCGAGCCCGATCAGCGCCCGCGCGATGGCCAGTTCGGTCAGCGTGGTGCCGGCGGCGAACAGCGCGCAGCCGGCGGCGGCAACCAGCAGCAGCGCGGTTTCGACCCGGCGCGGGCCGTAGCGGTCGAGCGCCAGGCCCAGCGGCAGCTGCACGGCGCCGAAGGCCAGCAGGTAGGCGCTGGTCAGGAGGCCGAGGTCGGCGGCCGAGACGCCCAGCTCGCGCGTCAGCTCCGGCGCGATGACGGCATTGACGTTGCGCAGGAAATAGGAAAAGTAGTAACCCGCGGCGAAGGGCAGGAAGAGGCGCAGCCAGAGGTTCAAGACGCTCCCCCGTTTTCTTGTAGCCACTCCATGCGGCTGCGGATCTTGCGTACCCATTCCGCTGCCAGGCCGGGTGCACCGGCGAGCCGGTCGAGCACCTGCAGCGAGGGGCGTTGCTCGCGCAGGCTGCGGTTGAAGCGCGCCAGGCTGACGGCGCCTGCCGGCCGTTCAAGGTGGATCAGCGCATCGCCGGCCGCGCATTCGCCCGGCGTCAGCACGCGGAAATACCAGCCGGCAATTCCGTGTTCGGCGACACGGGCGGCGACGCCTTCCACGCCGCAGCGGGCGTCGATCTTCCAGCACGGCGTGCGCGGCTGGGCGATCTGCAGGCGCGCCGTGCCGAGCGCGAAGATGTCGCCGATGCAGGCCTCGTTTTCGGTGATGCCGCAGGTCGACAAATTCTCGCCGAGCCCGCCGGGCTGCAGATGGCGGGCTTCGGGAAAGGCGCGCGCCAGCGCCGCGTGATGCTCCTGCGGGAAGAGGTGCACGGCCTTTTCCGCTCCGCCGTGGGCGCCCGGGTCGGCGTGCTCGTCGCCGGCCAGTCCCTCGGGGCCGATGACGCAGCGCCCGGACAGCGGCCGCTTGTCGATTGCGCTGCCGCGGCTCTCACCCGGCAGGAAGCCGATCTTGCCGGTAAAAATCCCGTCGACGCTGACGGGTGCGATCATTTCCATAGCCATGCGGCTCCTCTCACGCCCGACGAATCGCCATGGCGGTGCTTCAGCAGGCGGGTCGCCACCTGGTCGGAAAAGACATGCCCGCCCCACAGGCGCGGCACGTTTGCGTAAAGCCGGTCGATGTTCGACATGCCGCCGCCGAGCACGATGACATCCGGATCGAGGATGTTGATGACCTGCGCCAGCGCGCGGGCCAGGCGGGCTTCGTAGCGTTGCAGCGTGGCTTCGCAGTCGGCATCCCCGGCGGCGGCGCGCGCGACGATGGTTGCCGGGGAAAAGTCGGCGCTGGCGACACGGCGATGGTCGGCGGCGAGGCCGGGGCCGGAAAGATAAAGCTCGATGCAGCCCTTGCGTCCGCAGTAGCAGGTTAGCTCGGCAGCGGGGTTCCCGCCGCCGGGCCGCCCCAAGGCGGGAACGGCCAATACACCGGAGCCGCGTAGCGGCGACCCGTCGTCACCCCCTTCCTCGGGAAGGGGGTCGGGGGGAAGGTAGTTGTGGCCCCACTCGCCGGCGATGGCGTTGGCGCCGGCCAGAACCTTGCCGTCGATCACGATGCCGCCGCCGACGCCGGTGCCGAGGATCACGCCGAACACCACCTGCGCGCCGGTGCCCGCACCGTCGATGGCTTCCGAGAGGGCGAAGCAGTTGGCATCATTGGCGAGGCGGACTTCGCACTGGAGCAATTGTTCGAGATCGTGCTTCAGCGGCTTGCCGATCAGGCAGGTCGAGTTGGCGTTCTTGATCAGTCCGCTGCTGCGCGATTCGGCGCCGGGAATGCCGATGCCTAGCGTGCCCCTGCCGGCTCTTGATTCCGCCGCTGCGACCAGTTCGGCTACCGCCCTCAATGTTGCCGCGTAGTCGCCCTGCGGCGTTGCCACGCGCTCGCGCAGCAATACGTCGCCATCCTCGTTGAAGGAAGCAATTTCAATTTTTGTGCCGCCAAGGTCTATCCCGATCCTGAGCATTTCGTCGAAATTCCGGGTGACCGGGAATGGTAACCCGCTCTTGCGCAGAGTTGACCTCGAATTGAGCCCTTATCCGCGCTTTGCCAGGCACACCCGGTTGCGGCCGGCTTCCTTGGCAACATACAGCGCCTCGTCGGCAATCTTTACCAGCGCGTCGGCATCATCGACCGCATGCCCGGGCAATCCGGCGACTCCGATGCTGACGGTGACCTTGAGTCCGTCGACCTCCAGTTTGGATATGCCCAGCCTTATCGCTTCCGCCAGGTCCGCGCCGCCCTGCTCGACCACTCCCGGCATGACGATGATCATTTCCTCGCCGCCATAGCGACAGGGAATCTGTGCCGGAGCGGAGAGTTCCTCGAGCACCCGGCCGATGGCGGCAAGAACGTGATCGCCGCAGTCGTGGCCATGCGTGTCGTTGAATTTCTTGAAGTGATCGACGTCGATCATCATGACCGAGAAAGGCTGCCCATACCGCTTCCAGCGCTTGAACTCGGTAAGCAGAACATCATCGAAATGACGCCGGTTGAAGATGCCTGTCAGCGTATCGGTGATCGACTGCTCCTTCAGCAACTGCTCCAGACGCTTTTCCTCGGTGATGTCGCGAATCAGCGCCGCGGAGCCGATGGCCTGTCCGCCGCCATCGCGAATCGTCGAGGCGCTGACCGAGAGCACCTTGTCCTTCCAATTGAGGATTCCGGCCGCCGATTGTGCGTGCTCGCTGCCGAGCCTGGCCTCTATCCACTCGGGGTCGTCGAAAAGTTGCCGGAAGCCCCGTTCGACGATCTCCTGCGAGGTTCTGCCAATGATCTCCTCTGCGGCACGATTGACCAGAACAACATGCTGGGCGCCGTCGGTGACCACGATGCCGGTGCCGGCACTGAAAATCACCGTGTTGAGCTTGGTGCGCTCTTCCTCGAGTTTCATGTAACTCTCGAGCAGATTCTCGTTCATGTGATTGAAGGAGCGCCCCATGTCCCCGATTTCATCGCGGCGCGTCGCACTCAGTCGCAGCGAGTTGTCTCCGGCGGCGACCGCATCCATCGCGGCGAGAAATCCGGTCAGTTGCGAGCTGACGGTGCGGTGGGCGAACCAGTAGATCAGGGACACCATGCCAAAAAGGGCCGAAGCGATGACCAGAACCGACAGTTGCCAGGTCTGCGCGACATTGCTGTCGATTTCCTTCATCGAGACGGTAAACGTGACTGCGCCGCGCAGCGACTCCCGGGGGTCGTGACATTCCCCGCACTTCTTGGCGCTGGGAATCGGGCTGAACACCGTTACCAGGCGCTCGCCGCCTGGTTTGACGTGGTAATGGAAGATGCGTTTGCCGGTGGTGCGCATGCGCTCGAGAGCCGGATCGGCAGCCGGAACGACCTGAACCGGATCCGCACGACGGGGATAAAACTCGAAGCTGTCGATGCGCTTCCGGACCTGCTGCAGGGTGAGGTCGTCGATGAAGGCCTGGGTACCATCGAGGCGAATGATGCGGTAGTCGGTGACGTTGGGTACGTTGCCCAGCCGGGTGGCGAAATCCGGCGCTGCCTTGGAGTGGCGACCGAGCATCAGCGCCGAAAGGCCTTCCGTGACGCTGTCGGAGACCATGCCCAGGGCATGCTCATTCTGTCGCAGCGAAGCCGTCTCCTGGCGCGTCGCGTAGGTAATGGTGATGGCGACGATGCCAAGAATGATGACGCCGCCGACGGATGCCAGCAGGCGATGACCGATATGCCTGAAATGGATCATGTCGCCGGCCCGTCCGCCGCGGCAGCGACGCGGTTGCGGCCGCCGCGCTTGGCCTCGTAGAGCGCGGCATCGGCCCGCTCGATCAGTTCGCCGGGCGTCGCGGCACCGGTTTCGCACAATCCCGCAACGCCTATGCTGGTGGTCACCCGCAGGCCATCGACCATCATGGCCTCGATGTCGGCGCGAATCCGCTCGGCAAGAATCATGGCGCCTTCCTGCGAGGTTTCGCGCGCGATCACCGTGAATTCCTCGCCACCGTAGCGGCAGACGGTATCGAGATCCTCGCGTACGCGGGCGCGGGTGGCGACGGCAAATGCCTTGAGTACGCGATCACCCTGATCGTGGCCATGGCAGTCGTTGAATTGTTTGAAGTGATCGATGTCGAACATCAATACGGCAAGGTCGCGATCCTGGTCCAGGGCGAGACCGAACTCCTGCTTCAGCATGTCGTCGAGCGCGCGGCGGTTGGCCAGGCCGGTAAGGACATCCGTGTTCGACAGTTCACGCAGTTTTTGTTCCAGCCGTTTCTCTTCGGTCATGTTGCGGATCAGCAGCGCATGGCCAAGCAGATGTCCGTCGGCGCCCCTTAGGGAAGATGCATAGACCGCGAGATAGCGCTTGTTGTGGAGAAAGACGTCACTGCCTCCGCTGGCGCCGGAATTTTCCAGAGCGGCTTCCATCCGTTTCGGATCGTCGAACAAGTACATGAACCCCTGGTCGGCGATGCGGGCAGCGGATTTGTCGAGCAATGTTTCGGCAGCCGGATTGACCAGGACGATCTTTCCCGAACCGTCGGTAACGACGATTCCCTCATCGGCGCTCATCAAAATGGTTTCGAGCTTGTTGTGTTCGGCGTTGAATCCGGCATGGCGCAGGCGCAGCTCTTCCGTCAGCTTGTTGAAGGAGCGTGCAAGCAATGAAAGCTCGTCCCTGCCCATGACGGGGATTCGTTGCTCCAGATCGCCGGCGGCAACCCTGGACATGGCCAGCGATACGACCTCGATGGGACGGACGATGTAGCGCCGGAGAACCGCGGCCGCGACGAGCAGCACGGCGGCGAGGGAGATTGCCAGAACCAGGGATGACTGGACCCAGGTCTGCCGCACCTCTTCCCTGGCGGAATCGAGGGAAGACCGGACTTCGAGCACGCCCAGCACCTCCTGCTCCCTGCCATGGCAACGCTTGCATCGCTTGATGTTCTTGATCGGCAGCAGGAAAGTCAGGTGCTGGTCATCGTGCTGCGTGTCGTAGTAATAGACGACTTGCTGGGTCCGGATGGCCCGGGCCAGGTTTCCGTCGTCCGCGGCGAAGGTCCGGCTGACTGAGGTGGTCGGCCGCAAGGGGAACTCGGCTTCGTTCCTGTACTCGTTGATCTGACGGATTGTTTCGTTGTCGCGGAATGCTTCGAGCCCGTCCGGACGGACAATCCTGATTTCGTCGATGTCCTTGACGTCCTTGAGCTTGTCCGCATACAGCCGGGCGACATCCGCCGATGCGGTGATCATGATCGTTTGCAGTCCCTGGCTCACACTGTCCAGCACCTGCTGGATTGCCCGTTCGTTTTGCAGCAGGATGTTCTTCTCCTGCTGCCGGGTGTAGAAATAGACAATCGAGCCGAACCCCACCGCGATGACAAGAGAGATCACCAGCGTGAGCTTTGTACCGATCGAGGTCAGCCGGCCCAGTTTAAGGTCCGGCGACAATCGCGCCCGCGGTGTCGGGGGTTTCCCTGGTTCGTTGTCCACGCGTCAGATTCCGGTATGCCGAAACTTTCGACAGGGAAAATTCTGTGGCGTGTAAAGCAGGTTTGCTGCCAAGGAAATCCCCCAAACGTTTGCAGATAACGGTTTTGCAGGAACCAAGGCGGAAAGTTCCAGGCGGTCGGCAAGGACCGGCACTGGAAACTCAAAAGATTGATAGTCTCAAACGCGAGCCGAAATGTTGATCCGTGGAAATTGCAGTAATTTGCGGAATCTACGTAGCCACAGATCGCCCGGCAGAACGAAATCCCGGCGGCGATTTGTCCGGATTTCCCTGGTGCGGTGCAGCGCTTATCGGCCGAACAATCCCTTGAGCTTGTCCTTCGCCTTCGAGTCGCCCTTGCCCGTGATGGCGCCGGCCCTCTCTTCAAGCTTGGCCTTGGCCATGTCGGCGGCCAGGTCGCCGAGTTCCGGCTTGTAGGCGAGGGCGTCGAAGGGCCCGGTGATGCGCACCGGCACGGTGAGACCCTTCACCTTGTCGGCTTCCTTGCCGCCCTGACCGGTACTGGTATTGACCAGGGTGGCCCTGGCCAGATAGTCCATGCGCCCGCCGCCGATGTCGATGTCGCCGGCGCCGGAGAGGCGCAGGAAGGGAGACTTCATTGCCAGGTCGTCGTTGCGGGCGACGCCGTTGGCGATTTTCAGCGAGGCGGTGAGTTCCGAAAAGTCGGTCTTGTCGCCGGCTTTGGCCTTCTGCGTCGTGTCTTCGGCCTTGCCCTTCAGGCTGCCCAGCTTGCCCTTGATGTCGCGCATGGTCTGCGCCAGGTTGATGCCCTTGATCGCGCCGTCCTTGAGGCTCAGGGACGCCGTGCCGCCCAGCGCCTTCTTCAGCGCGGTGACGCTGTCGCCGCGACTGGTGACGTCGAGCGCGACATTGCCGCGACCTTCCAGCAGGTCCTTGTCGGCGAGATCCTTCAGCAGCGGATTGATGCTGACCCCGACCAGGTTCTGCTTGAGGCCGAGCTGGTTGCCCGCGGCGTTAAGGAACAGGCTGCCGCTGGTGCTGCCTTCATAGAGATCCATGGTCAGCGGCGCCACGTCCAGCCGCCCGCCGGCGAGCCTGATCTTCGCATCCAGCCTGGCCAGTTTCAGCTTCGCCACCTGCAAGCGTCCGATGCGCAGCGCGCCGGTGACCTCAGGTCCCTTCAGCGCCGAAAAATCCAGCTTGTCTTCCGCAGCCGGCTTGCCCTGGGCGGCGGTCTTTGCGGCGGCGGCCTTTTCCTCCGCGACCTTGGGCGGCAGATATTTGTCGACATTCAGCGTGTCGATGTCGAGGTCGAAACCCAGCGCCAGCGGCGCGAACTTCGCCACCTTGAGCTTCAGCGCGATGTTCGATTCGTCGAATCGCGTGCCCAGGTCGAGCGCGGCGCTTTGCTTCGCCAGGTCGGCGCGCAGGCTGCCCGACAGCGGCAGCTTGAGCTGCTTCATCGGCATTTGCGGATTGGCCAGGTCGATGCTGCCGGCGAGCTTTTCCAGCGCCACGGTTTGTGCCGCGATGTCGGCCGCTACCGGGGAATCGAGGCGGGCCTTGAGCACCGATTCGCCGGCCTTGGCATCCAGGTCGAGCGCCAGCTTGCCGATCCTCAGCGCCTTGGCGTTGCCCTCGACGCCGGACAGCACCAGTTTGGCGACCAGTTCGCGGCCGCTGCCGGCGAGCTTGGCGGTGAGGTTCAATGTTTCGCCCGAGGATTTTTCGGGCGCAATGTTGAGCCGCGGCACGTCGAGCATCAGCTCGAAACTGTCGGCGCCTGTTTTGCCTTTGGCGGCGAGCGACAAGGCATCGACCGACAAGGTCTGCCGGCCGCTGTCGGCCTGCACGCGGCCGCTGCCGAAATCGAGGTTGGACAGGGTGGTCGTTTCCCTGCTTTTTTCATCGCGCCAGGTGAGTTGTGCGTTGGCGATTTTGATGCCGGCAATGTCGATCTGCAGCGGCGCGCCTGCCGTGTCGCCAGCGCCGACTTCCGCGGCGGACTTTTTGGCCGGCGCGGGCTTGTCGCCGGCGCCGCCCGTCAGGTCGGCGATGTTGAGCGTGCCGTCCTTGTGTTTCACCAGCGTCGCCTTGAGTCCGTTGACCTCGATGCGCTGGACCTTCACCTGCCTGGACAGCAAGGGCATCACCGCGACTTCCACGCGCGCCGAATCGAGCGCGAGAAACTCCGCCTTGCCGCCCGGCTCCGACAGCGTCAGGCGGCCGAGCTTGATGCCGACGCTGGGCCAGACCGAGAGTTCGAGCGGACCGGCGATGTCCAGCTTGCGCTGCTTCTGTTCCATGACGACGCGCGTCAGCTCGCCCTTGATCCTTTCGCCGTCGAACAGCGCATACAGCGTGCCGAGGCCGGCCGCGACGAGTGCGAGGGCGACGCCGAGGACAATGCCCAGTATGCGAAGTGCTTTCATGCGGGTTTCCTGCTCCAGGCAGATTCGAATTGATTTCGCACATTATCAGACCGCGGCGCCCGGAACTAAAATAAGCTTCCCGATTCATTTCTGCCCGCGAATTCAGTGACCATGAACCGTACGCCGATGGCGGTCCGCGCGCCCTGTGTCAAGGTTTGCCAGATGGACCCGGTAACCCAGCTTTGCCTGGGCTGCTGCCGCACCCAGGAAGAGCGCGACTGGTGGGTGGCCTATACCGACGCCCAGCAGCGCGAGGTGCTGCAGCGCTGCGAGCAGCGGCGCGAAGTCCTCGCGAGCGGCGCAGGAGAATTCGCCCCGAGCATGGGCATCGTCGAGTCGCGCCGCAAGGGCGGACAGGCACCAACCTGAGGGCAAGATACAAGTTGCCTGATCGTTCGCCGCGCTGATCAGGGGCCTGAATCAGTCCGGCGCGTGATGCACCGCGAGCCAGACCGAGGGCGTTGCGGCTGTCGTCCAGTCGACCCGGTGGCGTCGCCCGGGTTCGATGAAGATCCAGTCGCCGGCGTGCATGCGGCGCGCTTCGCCCTCATCCTCGAAACGCAGCAGCGCATCGCCGGCGAGCAGCACGACCCATTCGGCATCCGCCTGCTCGTACCAGAATCCCTCAGGGCTGGCCTGGCCGGTGGAGACGATGCGTTCGATGCGCAGTCCGGGACGGGCCAGCAGGGTTTCCATGCGTTCGGCGGCTTCCGGCACCATGGGCAGCTTGGGAAGGCCGGCAAACAGGTTGCCGGCCATCAGGCGTCCTCCAGCAGTTCGGTGTCTTCGTGCGAGTAGGGCGGGCTGCAACAACAGAGGATGCGCAGCGGCTCCGGCCCGACGGCCTCGATCCGGTGCGGCGTTCCCGGCGCGATCGCCACCGTATCGCCGGCGCCGACTTTGAAGCAGGCATCGCCCAGGGTCATGAGCCCGCTGCCGGCGGTGACGTGATACAGCTCTTCCGTCACTGCATGGCGATGCAGTTGGGTGCGCGTTCCCGCTGCGACCGTAGCTTCGGCCAGGCTTTGCAGTTGGTTGCCGTGGCTTGCGGGATGCATCAGCTCGCGGATCTCGGAACCATCCCTGGTGATGTAGGCGGGTATCGCGGCATGACTCGTCTTGGTTACGGCCGCTGTGCTTAACGCCGATGAATCCGGCGTTAGCCTCCACTGAAACTTCGTTTTCATGTCGCGGTCACTCCCTGCGTGGTTCGCGCAGCAGCTTTTGCTGCAGCAGGCAATGCAGCAGGGCCTGCTCGGCGGGCGCCAGTTCGGCGTCGTCATCGCTACCCCTGAAATGACGGCGGAAGGCGGCACGGGCCGCCGCGGCACCACGGACGTCATAGCCCAGCGCCTGCAGCCCCAGCATGGTGTCGAAACCTGGTGGAGCGGCTGGCGGCGGTGATTCGCACCAGAGGCCGAAGCCCTGCTGCGCCAGCCGCTGCCAGGGGAAGAGGCGGCTCGGATCGACCTTGCGCGTCGGCGCGACATCGCCGTGCGCCAGATAGTTGGCCGCAGGAATCCGGTAACGCGCGCGCAGTTCGTCGAGCAGCACCAGCAGCGCGGCGACCTGCGCTTCGGCAAAAGGCTCGTCGCCGGTGTTGTCGAGTTCGATGCCGATGGACGCCGAATTGAGGTCGCTCATGCCGCCCCACCACGAGTCGCCGGCGTGCCAGGCGCGGGCGGACTCATCGACCAGTTGCATGAGCGCGCCGTCGCGGCCGATCAGGTAGTGGGCGCTGACTTTGCGCTGCGGATCGGTCAGCGTTGCCAGCGCCTTCGCAACATTGTCGTTGGTGGTCTGGTGCAGGATGACGAAGTTCGGCCGGCGTTGGTCGAAGTTTGGCGATGGCTGCCACAGCGCCCCCTGTCCCCGGCCGGGGGGCAGCGGCGCGCAGGCGCAGAGCAGGCTCAGCAGGAGGAGGGCGCACCCGCGAAGCACAATTGGCCGATGCAGGCGGGGGCAGCCGTCAGACGACGATCGGCTTCGACATGCGGGCGCGGCTTTGCGCCTCGGACTTGTTCATCTCGGAAACCTGGCGGCCATAGGCTTCGCGCGCGGCCTGACCCTGGCGGGTGGCCTCGATGCTGCGGATGCAGCGCCAGCGCTTGCCGGCCTTGGTTTCGATCTGACGCATTTCCGTCTTCGGATGATGCTGGCGGCAGTGGTAGCAGAAAGCGGTTTCAGCCATGCTGATGGGACCTGGACAGGTAATTGTGTCGATTTTAAACCGTTTGCGATATCCCGCCGGGGTGATGCCATCCCGGTATCCCGCGGGGACATATCCCGCAAGGGGATACCGTCCCCACCTCTGGGGGGGGACAAACCCCACAAGGGGATACCGTCCCGGCGTCCCGCCGGGACATAATATCGGGATGGAACTTAATGTGACCCCGGAACCCGCCGCCGCTGTCGAACTGCCCCTGTATCAGGGAATCGCCATTGCCGACGTGGTGCTGGCAGATTCGCCGGCCGCCGCGGCCGATGCCTGCCGGTTGCTGCTGGCCGAAGCCGTGCTCGGCTTCGACACCGAGGCGAAGCCGACCTTCGCCAAGGGCGAGGTGTCCACCGGACCGCACCTGATCCAGCTGGCGACCGAAGAGCGGGTTTACCTGTTTCCGGTCAGGCCGCAGATGGATTGCTCCGGCCTGCGGCAGATCCTCGAGTCGCGCCAGATCCTCAAAGTCGGTTTCGGCCTCGGCAGCGACCTCGCCCAGCTGCGCGCCCGGCTCGGCATCGAGGCGCAAGGCATCCTCGATCTTTCGCGCGCGCTTCCCGGCGAAAAGCCGAAACAGGCCATGGGCGCGAAGACGGCGGTGGCGCGCTACCTGGGCCGCCGCATGCAGAAATCCAAGCACATCACCACCTCCAACTGGTCCCACCCGCGCCTGACCGAACGCCAGATGCTCTACGCCGCGGACGACGCCCAGGCGGCCCTGCGGATCTATCGCGCGGCGCTGGCAGAGGGCCATTTGGCGCAGACCTGAAAATCCGCCGGCGGAAAGCTCAGGCGCCCTCGCGTTCCGCCAGGCGACGCAGGACCAGCGGGAAGGCACCTGTCAGGAAGCAGGCGACGGCCGATACGATCAGCGCCCAAGCGGCAAGTTCGTCGTTGAACAGCGGATGGGCCGTCTTCAGCATGCCGGCCAGTGCGGCAATCCCGGCGAGCAGGAGGATCATGCCGAGTGCGCAGAAGACGATGAAGGTCCAGGGCCAGTGATGCGGTTTCATGCCGCGGCTCTTGCTGCGGATTTTTCGCGGGTTCTCATTTGCTTTTGGCCCTCGGGTGGGCGCTGTCGTACACCTTCGCCAGGTGCTGACAACACGCCACCAGGCGTGTTGCGTCGAAGGCTAATCTTCGCGCAGCGAAGCTCAAGCGTAGCGGCCGAAGACAAAATCCACTCACTTGGCCTTTGCTCTTGGATGGGCGGAGTCGTAGACTTTTGCCAGGTGCTGGAAATCCAAATGAGTATAGATCTGTGTCGCGGCGATGCTGGCGTGGCCGAGCATTTCCTGCACCGCGCGCAGGTCGCCGGAAGACTGCAGCACATGCGAGGCGAAGGAGTGGCGCAGCATGTGCGGATGGACATGGACGCCGACGCCCTGGCGTTGCGCCCATTGCGCGAGGCGGCTTTCCACCTGGCGCGGCGTCAGCCGGGTGCCGTTGCGGCCGAGGAACAGCGCCGGCTGTTCGTCGCGCAGCAGGAGCGGCCGCAGCGCCAGCCACGCTTCCAGCGCCGCACGCGCCTTGTCGCCGACAGGCACAGTGCGCGTCTTCTTCCGCTTGCCGGTGACGGTGACTTCGCCCGTCGCCAGGTCGAGGCCGCCGGGCCAGTCGAGGCTCACCAGTTCCGACAGGCGCAGGCCGGAGGAATACAGCAGCTCGAACATCGCGGCATCGCGTACCTGCAGCGGTTCGCCTGCCGATTCCGCAAGCGGCCCGGCCAGCGGCCGGTCGAGCAGGGCCGCCGCCTGGTCGATGCCGAGCGCCTTCGGCAGCACGTGCGGGCGCTTCGGCGCACGCAGGCCATCGGCGGGGTTAAGCGCGATGGCGCCGCGTCGCGCCAGCCAGGCGTAGTAGCTGCGCCAGGCCGACAGGGTGCGGGCGATGGAGCGCGGCGCCAGTGCCCGGGAGTGCAAGGCCATCAGGCCGCGACGCAGTTGCGCCGGCTTCAGCGCCGCCAGTTCGACGCCGGCCGCGAGTTCCGTCAGGCGCGCCAGGTCGCGCCGGTAGGCGGCCAGCGTATGCGGGCTGGCGCCGCGCTGTATGGCGAGTTCGGTGAGGAACTTCTCGACCGAAGCGTCCGCTGTTTCCGGCAAAGTCGCCTCCCGGTGATCGTCCGCCCCTCCAGAGGGCGCTGCACCGGTGGTGCGAGCGCGGGGCGGCACGAGGCTCAGTCGGCGACGCGCAGCAATGCGGCCGCGGCCATGTCGCCGATGCGTTCCAGGTACAGCGTGCCGAGCTCCGGATAGAAGCGGTGTGCTTCCTCGCTGGCCATCACCAGCAGGCCGAAGCAGGTGCCGCCCGGTTCGCGCAGCGCGACCTGCGTCATCGAGCGCAGGTGCGCCGCCGAGTCGCCGAACCAGGCCAGCGATTCCTGCCCGGCCACGGCGCCGCAGTAAGGTTGTTGCAGGCCGGAGGCGAAGGCCTTGACGGCGTCCGTGACCGGCTCGAACTCGAGGCCGTCGCCCCGGCTGGCGCCCCACAGGCGCAGCGTCACGTGCGGCACGGCGAAGGCGCCGCCCAGGTGCGAATACAAGGCGCGCGACACGCCCGCATGGTCGCCGGCGACGACCAGCGCCACGGCGAGGCCGTGCACCTTGCCGGAGATGACGTCGTTTTCTTCGCCGAAGGTGATCAGTTCGGCCAGCTTGGCTTCCAGCGCGCGCACCTTGTCGCGCAGCTTGAGCATCTGCTTTTCGGTGATCGAGATGGCGCGTCCGCTGTGCGGGTCGGACAGGGTCACCAGATTCAGCAAGTCGGAATACTGCTCGAAGAATTCGGGGTGGTCCTGGAGGTAGTGGGCGACGTCTTCTGATTTCATTTCACGCCTCCGTCGGGCCGCCCCAAGGCGGCGTGCATACAACAATACGGAAGCCGCGGGTTTTTTGCGGCTGAACCACTGTCACCCCTTTCCATGGGAAAGGGGGCTGGGGGATAGGTCTTCATAGGTTAGGTCTCATGTGAGGTTGTTCGGGAGTTCGATTTCGGCGCTGAAGACGGTGGCGGCGGGGCCGGTCATCAGCACCGGCGAAGTTGCGTTACCGGTGCCGGCGCCGTTCCAGACGATGGACAGTTCGCCGCCGCGCGTGGCGACGCGCACCGGCGAATCCAGCAGGCCGCGGCGGATGCCGGCCACCGCGGCGGCGCAGGCGCCGGT
>CAIZHL010000381.1 GCA_903932755.1 uncultured beta proteobacterium | reverse complement strand
TCGGCCAACATGTCGGCGATGCTGCTCTACATCATCACCAATGCCGTGCTGTTCTCCTTCATCATGACCAACGAGAACATTCCGCAGTCGCTGGCGGACTGGATGCTGGGTCACGGGCTGGGCATGATCACCTTCCTGCTCGCCTGCAACATCATTCTGCTCTTGGCCGGCAACTTCATGGAGCCGTCGTCGATCGTGCTGATCTTCGCGCCCATCCTGTTCCCGGTGGCGGTCAAACTGGGCATCGATCCGGTGCATTTCGGCATCATCATGGTGGTGAATATGGAAGTCGGCATGTGCCATCCGCCGGTCGGCCTCAACCTTTACGTGGCCTCGGGTATCACCAAGATGGGAATTACCGAACTGACCGTCGCGGTATGGCCCTGGCTGCTGTCCATGCTTGGTTTCCTGGTCGTTGTGACTTATTGGCCGGGCCTGTCGCTCTGGTTCCCCCGATATCTCGGCATGATGTAGGAATTTCCAGCGTCAGCGACAAAGGCCCGGTGATGCCGGGCCTTTGTTTTTGGTTGCGGCATAACGCCTGCTTTCACAGGCATTAGCGTGCACTGAAACTCCGCTTCGCTTGGTTTTGTGGGTCCAGACCGGGGCGGCCGGATTCCGGGGAAGAAACTGAGCTAAAATATCGAGTTAGCTAATTATGTGCTGCGGCGCCTCGCTGCGAACGATATCCCCTGCCGGGATGTCTGATTAAAACTTGAAATTCAACCTGTTCTGGAGAAAGTAATGGCTGTCGAACGCACCCTGTCGATCATCAAACCCGACGCAGTTGCAAAGAACGTGATCGGCAAGATCTATTCCCGTTTCGAGACCAATGGTCTCAAGATCGCCGCATCCCGCATGATTCACCTTTCGCGCAAGGACGCCGAGGGTTTCTATGCCGTGCACAAGGACCGTCCCTTCTTCAAGGATCTGGTCGAGTTCATGATTTCCGGCCCGGTGATGGTTCAGGTGCTTGAAGGCGAGGGCGCCATCGCCAAGAATCGCGACCTCATGGGTGCCACCGACCCGAAAAAGGCCGCCGCCGGAACCATCCGCGCCGACTTCGCTGACAGCATCGATGCCAATGCCGTGCATGGCTCCGATGCAGCGGAAACCGCCGCCGTGGAAATCGCCTATTTCTTCCCGGCGCTGAACGTCTATTCGCGTTAATCGACGATGCCCGTCAACCTCCTCGATTTCGATGCCGAAGGCCTTACCGCCTGGTTCGCTGAGCAGGGCGAAAAGCCCTTCCGCGCGCGTCAGGTGCTGCGCTGGATGCATCAACGAGGGGAGGGCGACTTTTCGGCGATGACCGACATCGCCAAGTCCTTGCGCGAGAAATTGCAAACGACTGCCGCCGTATCGCCACCGCCGACTATCAGCGACAAACTGTCCGACGACGGCACGCGCAAGTTCCTCTTCGACGTCGGCAACCGCAATGCGGTGGAAACCGTTTTCATTCCCGAAGATGATCGCGGTACCTTGTGCATTTCGTCTCAGGCCGGTTGCGCGCTTGAATGCGCGTTTTGTTCCACCGGTCGCCAGGGCTTCAACCGGAACCTCACCACGGCCGAGATCATCGGCCAGTTGTGGCAGGCCAATCGTGCTCTCGGGCGCGATCCGGCGAACGGCAGCAGCGGCGAGCGGATCATCAGCAATGTCGTGCTGATGGGCATGGGCGAACCGCTGGCCAATTTCGACAGCCTGGTGCCGGCGCTGCGCCTGATGCTCGATGACAACGCCTACGGCCTGTCGCGGCGGCGTGTCACGGTGTCGACCTCGGGCATCGTCCCGGCCATGGATCGGCTGGCCGAAGCCTGCCCGGTAGCCCTTGCGGTGTCGCTGCACGCGCCGACCGACGGCCTGCGCGACAAGCTGGTGCCGATCAATCGCAAGTATCCACTGGCGGAACTGATGGCCGCCTGCCAGCGCTATCTGGTGTATGCGCCGCGCGACTTCATCACATTCGAATACGTGATGCTCGACGGCGTCAACGACAGCGATGCCGATGCCCGCGCGCTGCTGCATCTGGTGCGCGACGTTCCTTGCAAATTCAACCTGATTCCCTTCAATCCGTTTCCGGCTTCCGGCTTCCATCGATCCCCCGCCGAACGGGTCAGGCGCTTCGCCTCAATCCTGATCGAAGGCGGCATCGTCACCACGACGCGCAAGACGCGTGGCGACGATATCGATGCCGCCTGCGGACAATTGGCCGGCAAGGTACAGGACAAATCGAGGCGCATCGCCCGCAGCGCCGGTTTCGCCACCGAGTCGGCGGGTATTTCTGCTGGAGTGGAACTGCATTCATGAACATGAACATTGCCGCATTGTTGGGATTGTTGGTCCTGCTGGCAGGCTGTACCGCGACCGGGTCCGGTTCCGGGGGGGCACAGCAGGCGGCTTCGACGCAAACAGCGGCGAGCGACCAGCAAGCACGAGCCAAAGTACATACCGAGCTCGGGTCGTTGTACTTGCTCGATGGCCGTTCGGCGATTGCGCTCGAGGAGGCGCGCATCGCAATTGCGGCTGACTCGAATTACGCGCCGGCCTACAACCTGCTGGCCCTGACTCACATGGGGCTCGGCGAGCAGCGTTTGGCCGAAGACAGCTTTCAACAGGCGCTGCGTCTGGCCCCCGGGGATCCCGAAATAAGCAACAACTACGGCTGGTTCCTTTGCCAGACCGGCCGCGAGCAGCAGGCGATCGGTTATTTCATGGCCGCGGCGAAGAATCCGTTGTACACCACGCCGACCAAGCCCTATACCAACGCCGGCATTTGCGCCTACCGCGTGAAAAACGACAAAGCAGCCCAGGAGTTCCTCTCAACGGCTTTGCGCCTGGCGCCGGAGAACAATCAGGCGCGCCTGGGGCTGGCCGAGGTCGCTTACCGGCAGGGGCGCTACAACGAGGCAAAGCAGTGGACTTCCGATATCGAGAAAACGATGGAGCCTACGGCCGACGTACTCTGGATGGCCCTGCGCATAGAGCGCAAGCTGGGCAATCGCGAGGCAGAGGCCCGTTATGCTGCGCAACTGCGCCGGCGTTTCCCCGGGTCGCCGGAACAGGGATTGCTTTCGCAGGGGCAGTATGACTGACGTGCCGACGCCCGAAGTCCTCGGTACCGAAGGTGGCGAAGCGCCGCCAGCAGAGGCACCGGAGGTGCCGGCCGTGGTCGAGTCGAGTACGCCGGGAGCCATTTTGCGTCGCGCGCGCGAGGCGCGCGGACAGTCGATTGCCGATGTCGTGCAGGTGATCCGTTTCAGTGCCCACCAGATCGAGGCGTTGGAGCGGGATGACTACGCCAGCTTGCCGGGGTCCACTTCGGTGCGCGGTCTGGTGCGCAATTACGCCAGGTTCCTCAAGCTTGATGCCGCACCCCTGCTGACCCAGCTTGATCCGGCCGTACCGGTTTCCGAGACGGATGTGCGCCCACCCACCAACATGGGAGGCGCCGAACAGCCGACGATCGGCCAGCGGGTGCCATCAAGGTTTGTCGCCATTGGCGTCGGAATACTGCTGCTGGTGCTGGGAGGCTACTGGCTGGCGACGCTGCCGAATGACAATGGACTGGCGAGCCTTTTGCACGGTGTCGCGGGAGGAGCCGCCCAGCCGGCTCCGGCCGGTGTCGCGACCCCCTCGGTGGTTCCCGTGGTTCAGCCGGCGCCGGCAGTGGTCGCCGAAAGCCAGCCGGCGACGGCGGGCGAGATGCCGCCCCATGCCGGCTTGCGCGTCGAATTTGACGATCGTTCGTGGATCGAAGTTCGCGACGCGACGCAGAAAGTTGTCTTCGTCGGTGAGTATCCGGCGGGTACGTTGCAGAACATCGACGGCAAGGCGCCTTTCCAGCTCTGGATCGGCAGGGCTTCCGCTGTTCGCGTGTTCATGGGTGAGCGCAGTATCGATCTCAAGCCGCACACCCGCGAAGAGGTCGCCCGGTTCAGCCTGGAATGAGCGCGATGTCCAAAGCAGCGCCGGCGCGGCGAACAAGCCGTCGCGTCATGGTGGAAAAAGTCGGCGTTGGCGGGACGGCGCCGGCATCGCCCATGGTCGTGCAGTCGATGACCAATACCGATACCGAGGATGTCTTCGCCACATCGATGCAGGTGGCGCAGCTGGCGCGTGCCGGATCGGAACTGGTGCGCATCACGGTCAACACGCGCGAGGCCGCCGCTGCGGTGCCGAAGATTCGCGACCGCCTGGCGCAAATGAACGTCGATGTACCGCTGATCGGTGACTTCCATTTCAACGGTCACAAGCTCCTTGCCGAACACCCGGCATGTGCCGAGGCGCTGGCCAAGTTGCGCATCAATCCGGGCAATGTCGGCAAGGGCGCGCGGCGCGACGAGCAGTTCGCCCAGCTGATCGAAGTCGCCTGCCGCTTCGACAAGCCGATCCGCATCGGGGTGAACTGGGGCAGCCTCGACCAGGCGCTGCTCGCCCGCGTGATGGATGAAAACGCCAGGCGCGCCGAGCCGAAGGATGCCACCGAGATCATGCGCGAAGCCATGGTGACGTCCGCGCTGGAATCGGCGGCCCAGGCCGAAGCGCTGGGGCTGCCCGGCGATCACATCATTCTGTCCTGCAAGGTTTCCGGTGTGCAGGACCTGATCGCGATCTATCGCGAGTTGGCGCTGCGCTGCGACTATCCGCTGCATCTGGGTCTGACCGAGGCCGGCATGGGCAGCAAGGGCATCGTTGCCTCCACGGCCGCTCTCGGCGTGCTGCTGCAGGAGGGCATCGGCGATACCATCCGCGTCTCGCTGACGCCGGAACCCAACGGCGACCGCGCGCGGGAAGTCATCGTCGCCCAGGAAATTCTGCAGACCATGGGATTGCGCGCCTTCACACCGCTGGTTGCGGCCTGTCCGGGTTGCGGGCGTACCACCAGCACGGTGTTCCAGGAACTGGCGCAAGATATCCAGAACTACGTGCGCGATCGCATGCCGGAATGGCGCCTGGCCCGCGTCGGCGTCGAGAACATGACCTTGGCCGTGATGGGTTGCGTGGTGAACGGTCCCGGTGAAAGCAAGCATGCCAGCATCGGCATTTCGCTTCCCGGCACCGGCGAAGCGCCGGTGGCGCCTGTGTATGTCGACGGCGAACGGGTTGTCACCCTGCGCGGCGAAAACATTGCCGCCGAGTTTCGCGCCATCGTTGACGATTACGTACAGAAAAAATATCCGGAAAGGCAAAGCCACTAGCCACGGAGCTCGCGGCGGGCGCGGCGAAGAATGCCAGGTCCCGTAATCGCCGAGCCCCCTGTGGCCGACAGATTTTATGAGCCAGACACTGCAAGCCATCCGCGGCATGAACGACATCCTGCCGGCCGACGCCGAGCTATGGGAGCAGTTCGAGGAGTCCGTGCGCGACTGGCTGGCCGCTTACGGTTACCGGCCGATCCGCATGCCCATGGTCGAACCGACGCCGCTGTTCGCCCGCGCCATCGGCGCGGTTACCGACATCGTCGAGAAGGAGATGTACTCTTTCGAGGACGCCCTGAACGGCGAGAGCCTGACGCTGCGCCCCGAAGGCACGGCGTCATGCGTGCGCGCCGTGCTGCAGCACAACCTGCTCTACGACGGCCCCAAGCGCCTGTGGTACATGGGGCCGATGTTCCGCCACGAGCGGCCGCAGAAGGGCCGCTACCGCCAGTTCCATCAGGTCGGCGTGGAGGCCATGGGTTTTTCCGGCCCGGATATCGATGCCGAGCAGATCGCCATGTGCGCGCGCCTGTGGGACGATCTCGGGCTCGATGGCATCCGCCTCGAAATCAATTCGCTCGGACAGAGCGACGAGCGCGCCCGTCACCGCGCCGATCTGCTGGCCTATCTGGAACGCCATCACGACCAGCTCGATGCCGACGCGCAGCGCCGGTTGCACAGCAATCCCCTGCGCATCCTGGATACCAAGAATCCCGCAATGCAAGCCCTGGTCGAGGCAGCGCCGAAGTTGATCGACTATCTCGGCGAGGAATCCCTGAAGCATTTTGAGGGCGTGCAACAGTTGCTCAAGGATGCGGTGATCCCGTATCGGATCAACCCTCGCCTGGTACGCGGACTGGACTACTACAACCTCACCGTGTTCGAGTGGGTCACCGATCAACTGGGTGCACAGGGTACCGTCTGTGCCGGTGGCCGCTACGATGGACTGATCGCGCAACTGGGCGGCAAGCCCGCGCCCGCCTGCGGTTTCGCCATGGGCATCGAGCGCCTGCTCGCGCTGTGGCAGGATCAGGGCCATCGCCATGAAACTCCCGCGCCCGATGCCTACCTCGTGCATCAGGGCGAAGCCGCCGGACGTTTTGCCTTTCGCGTCGCCGAGGCCCTGCGCAGCGCCGGCTTTGCGATCCACTTGCATTGCGGAGGCGGCAGCTTCAAGTCGCAGATGAAAAAGGCCGATGGCTCCGGCGCGCAGGTTGCGCTGATAGTCGGCGATGACGAGACGGCGGCGAACGCTGTCAGCGTAAAGCAGTTGCGTGCCGGCCTCGATCAGC
Organism: uncultured beta proteobacterium; assembly: GCA_903932755.1. Lineage (GTDB taxonomy): Bacteria > Pseudomonadota > Gammaproteobacteria > Burkholderiales > Rhodocyclaceae > Sulfuritalea. Next base: position 2,260 of record CAIZHL010000381.1, on the reverse strand, counting down.
CGGCAGCGCAGGTGCGCGTGAATTTCGATGATCTGGCCGAACATCTCGGCGATATTCTTTTCCCCATGGAAGACGACAATGGCAACCTATGACCTGGAAGAACAGGAACAGCTCGACGAGCTGAAAACCTGGTGGAAGATGTACGGCAATATCGTCACCGGCATTCTGGTCGCCGTGGCGCTTGCCGTGGCCGGCTGGCAGGGCTGGAACTGGTGGCAGCGACAGCAGACGGCGCAGGCGTCGGCCGTCTTCTCCGCGCTGCAGAACGCGGCGGCACAAAGGGATGCCAAGCGTGCGCGCGAACTGGCCGGCGAACTGATCGACAAATACGCCGTTACCAGCTATGCCGGCATGGGCGCACTGCTGGCCGCACGGGCACAGGTCGATGCGGGCGACACGAAGAACGCCCGCGTGCAGCTGGCATGGGCCGCGGAGAATGCCAAGGATTCCGGCCTGCGCGATCTGGCCCGCTTGCGACTGGCGGCGGTGATGCTCGACGAGAAGGCCTATGACGAAGCCATAAAGCAACTCACAACCGAGCCGGGTGCGTCATTTGCCCCGCGTTTCGCCGAACTGCGCGGCGACGTTCTTGCGGCGCAGGGCAAAGTCGCCGAGGCGCGCACCGCTTACGATCTGGCCCTGACCAAATTTGATGCCCTGGCCAAAGACGATGAGAGCCGGCAGCGTGGCGGTTACAAGGAGATCATCCAGACCAAGCGCGATTCATTGGGCGCGGGCAAGTGAAACCCATGCGAGTACCTGCACGATTTCCCGTGCTGGCTGCTGTGGCGGCCCTGTTGCTTGGCGCCTGCTCATCGGTGGAGAAGCTGAATCCCTTCAGCTCCAGCGACCCCAAGGTCAAGCCGGCGGAACTGGTTGCGATACAGCCGACCGCGGAACTCAAGATACTGTGGAAAGAGAACGTCGGCAGCGCCGGTACATTCACATTCTCTCCGGCCGTGGTGGGCGACAGCGTCTATGCGGCCGGTCGTGACGGCACCGTGGCGCGCTTCGACGGCGGACGCCAGGTCTGGCGCATCAGCGCCGGCCAGCCGCTTTCGGGAGGCGTCGGCAGCGACGGCAAGCTGGTGGTGGTGGGCACGCCCAAGGGCGAAGTGCTGGCCTTCGACGCGGCTGCCGGTCGCGAGACATGGAAGGTGCGCGTCAGTTCGGAAGTGCTTGCTGCGCCTGCCGTCGCCGACGGGTTGGCGATCGTGCGCTCGGGCGATTCGCGCATCTTCGGTTTCGATGCCGTCGACGGCAAGCGGCGCTGGGTCTATCAGCGCAGCATGCCGGCCCTTTCCCTGCGCTCCAACGTCGGCGTGGTTACCGCCGGCAAGGTTACGCTTGCCGGATTCCCCGGCGGCAAGCTGGTGGCGATTGCCAACAATAACGGGGCCGTCGTGTGGGAAGTCACGGTTGCCCTGCCCAAGGGCGCGACCGAACTGGAACGCGTCGCCGATGTCACCAGTTCCCCGGTGATCAGCGGCAGTACGGTCTGCGCCGCGGCATTTCAGGGGCGCGCCGCCTGCTTCGACAGCAATTCCGGCAACACTATATGGTCGCGCGACATGTCGTCCAGCGCCGGCCTCGACATCGACAATCGTTATGTCTATGTCACCGACGACAAGGGTGCGGTGCATGCGCTGGACCGCAACAGCGGGGCGAGCATCTGGAAACAGGACAAGCTCTCCCTGCGCGGGGTTTCGCGCCCGCTCGCTCTCGGCGGGGGCCGAATTGCGGTCGCCGACTACCAGGGAGTGGTGCACCTGCTGCGCCAGGAGGATGGCGCCTTTGCAGCGCGGGCCACGACCGACGGCGGCGCGATTCGGGCCGAGCCGGTGCGAATGGGCGCCGACATGCTGGTGCAGACCGCGAATGGCGGGTTGTTCGTACTGGAAGCACGTTAAGGCGCTCATGACCAATCTCGCAAAGAACCTTGTCGGTGCCGCCTCAGGATGAAACCTACACTGGTGATCGTCGGCCGGCCGAATGTCGGCAAGTCGACCCTGTTCAACCGGCTCACGCGCTCGCGCGACGCGCTGGTGGCGGATCAGCCGGGTCTGACCCGTGACCGCCATTACGGACATGGCCGCCTGGGCAGCAAACCTTTTCTGGTTGTCGACACCGGAGGCTTCGAGCCGCAGGCCAAGGAGGGCATCGTGCTTGAAATGGCGCGTCAGGCCGAGGCGGCGATCGCCGAGGCCGATGTGCTGATTTTTCTGGTTGACGTACGCACCGGACTGGCCCCCCAGGACAG
>CAIZHL010000380.1 GCA_903932755.1 uncultured beta proteobacterium | reverse complement strand
TGATCGAGTTGTACTGCTTGAAGAACTGGGTCATGTCCACGATCAGGTCTCGGATCACCGGCAGTCCGGGCAGCGGGCGCAGAACGATGGGCTTGCCCGCGGGAAAACTTTCCATCGCGGTGAGACAGGCCAGGCCGTTCTTGCCGTTGATGTTCATCGCGTCGGAGCCGCATACGCCTTCGCGACAGGAGCGGCGGAAGGAGATTGAGTCATCCTGCGCCTTGAGCTTGACCATGGCATCGAGCAGCTTGCGGTCGGTCGATTCGAGTTCGACCGAGATGTCCTGCATATAGGGCTTGGCGTCCTGGTCCGGATCGTAGCGATAGATCTTGAACTGGACGGTACGGTTGGCGTTCGTCATCGTCATTCCTTGTCAGTAGGCGCGCTTCTTGAGCTCGATGGTGTCGACACTCATCGGCTTCATCTGCACCGGTTTGTAGTCGAGGCGATTGCCTTCGCGATACCACAGCGTATGTTTCAGCCAGACCTTGTCGTTGCGACCGTCCGGAGTTTCCGGGGTATCGATCGCGTCGTCGCGGACGTGGGCGCCGCGCGACTCGGTGCGGGCATTGGCCGAAACGATGGTGGCCTTGGCGACTTCGATCAGGTTGTCGAGTTCCAGCGCCTCGATGCGGGCGGTATTGAACACCATCGACTTGTCCTTGATCTGGGTCTGCGCCACCTGGCCGGCAATCTCATCGATGCGCGCGACGCCTTCGGCGAGCATGTCCTTGAAGCGGAACACGCCGGCGTGCTTCTGCATCGTGCGCTGCATCGCCAGGCGCGTCTGATGCACGTCGGTACCGTCCTTCTGGTGGTTCAGGCGATCGACGCGGGCCAGGGTGCGGTCGATGGCGTCCTGCGCCAGCGGCTTGTGCGCCTTGACGTTGTTCTTCAGGTCGTTGACCGCCGTTTCGCCGGCCGACTTGCCGAACACCAGCAGGTCGAGCAGGGAGTTGGTGCCGAGGCGGTTGGCGCCATGGACGGAAGCGCAGGCGCATTCGCCGGCGGCATAGAAACCATGTACCGGTTCGCTCTGGTTGCCGCCCTTGGGCACCACCACCTGGCCCAGGTAGTTAGTCGGAATGCCGCCCATCTGGTAGTGGCAGGTCGGTACTACCGGCAGCGATTCCTTGAGGCAGTCGACGCCGGCGAACTGGATGCCGATCTCGTGGATGCCGGGCAGGCGCTTCATGATGGTTTCGGGCGGCAGGTGGGTGATGTCGAGCAGCACGTAATCCTTGTTCGGGCCGCAACCGCGGCCTTCGTTGATCTCGGTGGTCATGGCGCGCGACACCACGTCGCGTGAGGCCAGATCCTTGGCGTTCGGCGCATAACGCTCCATGAAGCGCTCACCCGCCGAGTTGCGCAGGATGCCGCCCTCGCCACGCACGCCTTCGGTGATCAGCACGCCGGCGCCAGCCACGCCGGTCGGGTGGAACTGCCAGAACTCCATGTCTTCGAGCGGGATGCCGGCGCGCGCCGCCATGCCGACGCCGTCGCCCGTGTTGATGAAGGCATTGGTCGAAGAGTAGTAGATGCGCCCTGCTCCGCCGGTGGCGAAGATGGTGGCCTTGGCGTGGAAGACGAC
>CAIZHL010000379.1 GCA_903932755.1 uncultured beta proteobacterium | reverse complement strand
CGCAAGGTTGCCGTGGGAGAGCATGGCGCCCTTGGAACGCCCGGTGGTGCCGGAGGTGTAGAGGATGGCGGCGAGGTCGTCCTTTTCGCGCGGCACCGTGGCGAAGGCCTCGGCATGCGGCGTCGCGGCCGCGATCAGCGAGCCGCGCCCGGCGTCGTCGAGTTCGAGTACGTGGGCCACGCCGGCCTGCGCCGCCAGCTCGTCGGCCAGCGCCCTGGTCTGCGGGCGACAGACGAAAAGCCCCGGCGTCGCGTCCTTGAGGAAGTGTTCCAGCTCGTGGCGCTGGTAGGCGGGATTGAGCGGCAGGAACACCATGCCGGCTCGCAGGCTTGCGAGGTAAAGCACCAGCGCCTCGGGCGTCTTTTCCACCTGCGCCGCGACGCGGTCGCCGGGCTTCAAGCCGAGCCCGACGATCAGGTTGGCGATGCGCCCGGAAGCACGCTCGACGTCGCCGTAAGTCCACACCCGCCCGTCGGGCAGGATCATGCAGGGCGCGGCGGGATCCGACGGGAAATGCGCGGCGAGCAGGGCATACAGGTTCCGGTTCATTTGACGTTCTCGGGCAGCCACATGACGATGTCCGGAAACATGGCCAGCAGCACGATGTAGAGACCCATGATCCAGATGAAGGGCATCACGCCGCGCATGATCTGGCGGAAGGTGATGTCGGGCGCGATGCCGTTGATGACGAACAGGTTGAGGCCGACCGGCGGCGTGATCAGGCCCATTTCCATGTTGATGGTGAGCACGATGCCGAACCAGATCGGGTCGAAACCGGCCGCCAGTATCCCGGGCATGATCACCGGCGTCACCATCAGGATGATGGCCACCGGCGGCAGGAAGCAGCCCAGCACCAGCAGCAGGATGTTCACCCAGAACAGATAGACCCACTTTGACAGCCCCAGCCCGACCAGCCATTGCGCCATGGACTGCGTGATGTGCAGGTAGCTCATGACGTAGGTGAACAGGAAGGCCATGGCGATGATCATCATGATCATGCAGGACTCGCGCGCGGTGCCGAGCAGGATCTCCTTCATGTCGCGCCAGCGCCAGACGCCGTAGATGAAGATCACCAGCACCAGCGAACCGGCGGCGCCGACGCCCGCCACCTCGGACGGCGTACCCCAGCCGTCGTAGAGCGCGATCATCACCACGGCGATCAGCACGGCGAAGGGCAACAGACGCGGCAGGGTTTCCATGCGCTGGCGCCAGGTGAAGAACTCGGCCTGCAGCAGTTCGCTCGCCGCCTTGCCGGCGCGCGCCGCCGCCACTTCGCGCGTCGCGGCGATCATCACCCACACGGCGAAGATCAGCGCCAGCAGGATGCCGGGGATTACCCCGGCGATGAACAGCTTGCCGATCGACTGCTCGGTGATGATGCCGTAGATGATCAGCGTCAATGAGGGCGGGATCAGGATGCCAAGCGTGCCGCCGGCGGCGATCAGGCCCGAGGCCAGCTCGGCGGAATAGCCGCGCTTCCTCATCTCGGGGATGCCCATGCCGCCGATCGCGGCGCAGGTGGCGGGGCTCGAGCCGCACATCGCGGCGAATACCGAGCAGCCGAAGACATTGGCCACGCCGAGGCTGCCGGGCAGCTTGTAGAGCCAGCGGTGGGCCGCCTCGTAGAGGTCGGCGGCGGCGTGCGTCTTGCCGATCGCGGCGCCCATCAGGATGAACAGCGGGATCGTCAGCAGCGTGAAGTTGTTGAGTTCGCTGTAGAGGGTCTCGGCGATGTTCTCCAGGTTGCTGGCCGGCATGAAGAAATACATGAAGGCCAGCGCCGTGCCGCCCAAGGCGAAGGCGATCGGCATGCCGGAAAACAGCAGCACCAGCGCCACGCCGAGGTAGAGGATGCCGACCTCAAGCACGCCCATGACGTCTCTCCGCAAGGATCGGCGCCAGTCGCCCGTCGATGATCTGCACCAGGTACTGCAGCGCCAGCAGGCTCATGCCCAGCGCGATCAGGCTGAAGGGAATCCACAGCTTCGGCCCCCAGGTTGAATTGCTCACCCAGCCCTCGCTCCAGGCAATGCCGGTAAGACGCCAGGCATTGACTGCGACGAAGCCGCAGAGGCCGGCGGCGCCGGCGTCGGCAAGCAGCAGGCGCCAGCGATTGAGGCTGCCCGACATCCAATGGTCGACGATGTCGATGTTCACATGGGCCTTGGCCGCCAGCGTGTGGCCCGCGGCCATGAAGGTCGCGGCGATCAGCATCAGGATGCACAGCTCCAGCCCCCAGTCGCTGGGCGCATTGAAAATGTAGCGGGCCATCACCTCGCCGGTGAGAAGGACGGCGGAAATCGCCACCAGCACCCCGGCGAGATAGCCCAACCACAGGTTCAGCCACGTCAGCGCTGACGCAAACGCCCGCCAGGCCGGCCGCAGTGCCATGCTTACTTGACGGCCACGGCCATGTCGAGCAGCTTCTTGCCGTTCGGCACCTTCTCCTCGAAGTCCTTCCACGACGAACTGCGGGCCACGTCGCGCCATTTGGCGAAGGCTGCTTCGTTCATGTCGTGCACGGCGTCACCGGCCTGCTTGAACACCTCGGCCAGCTTCTGGTCGTCGACGCGGGCAGAGTCCATGCCGAACTTCTCCAGGCTGGCGCCGACTTCCATGACGATCTTCTGCTGCTCCGGCGTCAGCTTGTCGAAGGTGGATTTCGCCATCATGATCGGCTCGAACATGAACCAGAAGGTCTTGTCGCGCGCCGTGGTGACGTGCTTGGCGTGTTCGTGCAGGCGGAAGGAGATCAGCGAGGTGGACGAGGTCAGCGCCGCGTCGAGCACGCCCGACTGCATGGCGCTGTAGATTTCGCTGGAGGGCACATTGGTCGGCGAGGCGCCGGCCGCCTTCAGCATCACATCCATTTCCTTGCTGCCGCCGCGGAACTTGAGGCCCTTGACGTCGTCGGGGCTGATCACCGGCTTGCCGCGCGAGGCGATGCCGCCGGCCTGCCAGACCCAGGTGATGATCTTGACGCCTTTTTCCTCGACGATGCGCGTCAGCTCCTTGCCGATCGGCGCGTCCTTCCAGCGCAGGCCCTGCTCGTAGCTGGTGATCACGGCCGGCATCAGGGTCAGGTTGG
>CAIZHL010000378.1 GCA_903932755.1 uncultured beta proteobacterium | reverse complement strand
GATGTCAACGACCAGTTCGGCACCACCGTGGTCCTCATCGAACACGACATGGGGGTCGTCATGGATATCTCCGACCGTGTCGTGGTCCTGGATTACGGCAAGAAGATCGGCGACGGCACGCCGGACGAGGTCCGCGCCAATCCCGACGTCATCAGCGCCTATCTCGGCGCCAGCCACTGAGGAACCTGAACCATGGCTTTCTTTCTTGAAACCCTCCTCGGCGGCCTGATGAGCGGCATGCTGTATTCGCTGGTGGCGCTTGGCTTCGTGCTGATCTTCAAGGCCTCCGGCGTGTTCAATTTCGCGCAGGGCGCGATGGTGCTGTTCGCCGCCCTGGCCATGGCGCGCTTCTCCGAATGGATTCCCGCCTGGCTGGGCATCGAAAGCCTGTTCGTCGCCAACGTACTGGCGTTTGCCGTCGCCGTAGTGATCATGTTCATCGTGGCCTGGCTGATCGAGCGCCTGGCCCTGCGCTACCTGGTCAACCAGGAAGGCGCGACCCTGCTGATGGCCACGCTGGGCATCGCCTACGTACTTGACGGCATCGGCCAGACCATCTTCGGCAGCGCCATCTACAAGATCGACGTCGGCATGCCCAAGGAGCCGGTAATGATGCTGGAAAGCGTCTTCGAAGGCGGCATCCTGATCAACAAGGAAGACTTCATCGCCGCGCTGATTGCGGCCCTGCTGGTGATCTCGCTGTCGATCTTCTTCCAGAAGACGGCTACCGGCCGCGCCCTGCGCGCCGTGGCCGACGACCATCAGGCGGCGCAGTCGATCGGCATTCCGCTGGATCGCATCTGGGTCATCGTCTGGTGCGTCGCCGGCATAACCGCGCTGGTGGCCGGCATCATCTGGGGTTCCAAGCTCGGCGTCCAGTTCTCCCTGTCGACCATCGCCTTGCGTGCCCTGCCGGTGGTGATCCTCGGCGGTCTGACCTCGGTTCCGGGAGCCATCATCGGCGGCTTGATCATCGGTGTCGGCGAAAAACTTTCCGAGGTCTATCTCGGGCCCTTCGTGGGTGGCGGCATCGAGATCTGGTTTGCCTACATGCTGGCGCTGGTCTTCCTCCTGTTCAGGCCGCAAGGCTTGTTCGGCGAGAAAATCATTGATCGGGTATGAACATGATCAATGATTTTTCAGTGCAGGCTAACGCGCGCTGCACGTTAAGCGCAGCGGCCGTAACTAAAAGCTTTTTTGATCGTGTCTGACCCAAGGGACGGCGAATAAATGTTCTATAGAGAAAACGGTCAGTTCAAGACCTCGTACAAGGCGGACCAGCAGGCCTTCGCCATTCCGCAGGACCGCTGGGCGATCGTCGCGCTCGTGGTGTTCGCCTTCATCGGGGTTCCGCTGCTGGTGGACGAGTACATGTTCCGCGCCATCCTGGTCCCCTTCCTGATCCTGTCTCTCGCGGCTCTCGGCGTGAATATCCTGGTGGGCTATTGCGGACAGATCACCCTCGGCGCGGGCGCATCCATGGCGGTTGGCGCCTATGCCGCCTACAACTTCCTGATCCGCATCGACGGCATGCCGGCACTGGCCGCAATCCTGCTGGGTGGTTTTATGGCCGCCCTGGCGGGCATCGTATTCGGCGCCCCCAGTCTGCGCGTGCGGGGCCTGTATCTCGCGGTGGCGACCCTGGCGGCCCAGTTCTTCTGGGATTGGGCCTTCCTGCGCATCAAGTGGTTTACCAACAACTCCTCGTCCGGGTCGGTGTCCGTGCCGGACATCAACCTGTTCGGCTGGACCATCAATTCGCCGACCGACAAGTACCTGTTCTGCCTTGGCATCCTGGTCGTTTTCAGCGTGATGGCGAAAAACCTGCTGCGCGGCAACATGGGTCGGCAATGGATGGCGATTCGCGATATGGACGTGGCGGCCACCGTAATCGGTATCCGTCCGATGTACGCCAAGTTAACCGCCTTTGCCGTCAGTTCTTTCTACCTTGGCGTAGCCGGGGGCTTGTGGGGTTTCGTCAACCTCGGATCATGGGAGCCGGCGGCATTCTCCATCGACCGCTCGCTGCAATTGCTGTTCATGGTCATCATCGGCGGCATGGGCGCGATTTCCGGCAGCTTCTTCGGTGCGGCCTTTATCGTCATCCTGCCCATCTTCCTCAATCAGATGCTGCCGCTGGTGGGCAGCCTGTTGGGACTCGATGTTTCGACTGCGCTGGTTTCCCACGTCGAATTCATCATCTTCGGTTCGCTGATCGTGTTCTTTCTGATCGTCGAACCGCACGGCATCGCGCGTCTATGGTCTACGGCTAGGGAGAAGTTGCGTTTGTGGCCCTTCCCGCATTGAGAGACAGAGGCGAAGCCGGCGCGTAAGATTGTCCGGCGTCGCAGTTCTGGGTTATTGCACGTGAAACACAACATCATCCTAGGAGGAGAGAAAATGAAACTACGCAAACTTGCAGTCACCGCCTCGCTCGCCGCGATCGGGCTGTCCGCTGCCCTGACCGCGCCGGCAACATTCGCTGCCGAGGAGCAGTTCTTCCCGTTGCTTGTCTATCGCACCGGCGCCTATGCGCCCAACGGCGTACCCTGGGCCAACGGCTTCCAGGACTACCTGAAGCTGACCAATGCGCGCGGCGGCGTGAATGGCGTCAAGATGATCTGGGAAGAGTGCGAGACCGGCTACGCCACCGACCGTGGCGTCGAATGCTACGAGCGACTCAAGGGCAAGCATGGCGGCGCCACCGCGGTTCAGCCCCTGTCCACCGGCATCACCTTCGCCCTGACCGAAAAGGCCCCGGTCGACAAGGTTCCCGTGGTCACCGCCGGCTACGGCCGCAGCGAGTCGCAGGATGGTTCTGTCTTCGGCTGGAATTTCCCGCTGATCGGGACCTACTGGATGGGCGCCGACGTGCTGGTGCAGCACATCGCCAAG
>CAIZHL010000377.1 GCA_903932755.1 uncultured beta proteobacterium | reverse complement strand
CTCAGACTTACGGTCAATGGCAAGCCGCGCGAAGACGCCGTGGCCGAGAACGCACTGCTGATCGACTATCTGCGCGACTCATTGGGGCTGACCGGCACCAAGCAGGGCTGCGACGGCGGCGAATGCGGCGCCTGCACCGTGCTGATCGACGACCAGCCGCGCCTGGCCTGCAGCACCCTGGCGCACAGCGTCGCCGGACAACGCGTCGAAACCGTCGAAGGCCTCGCCACCGAGGGCAACATTTCGCGCCTGCAGCGAGCCTTCCACGAAAAGCTCGGCACCCAATGCGGCTTCTGCACGCCGGGCATGCTGATGGCCGCCGAAGGCCTGCTGCGCAAGAACCCGCATCCCGGGCGCGACGAGATCCGCAGTGCGCTGGCCGGCAACCTGTGCCGCTGCACCGGCTATGTCAAGATCATCGAATCGGTCGAAGTCGCCGCCGGGGTTCCCGCATGAACGCGCCGGAACCCCAGGTCAAGGAAATCGCCAGCAGTTCCGAGCCGCACGGCGTCGGCGCCCGACGGCCGTTTGTCGATGGCATCGAGAAGGTTACCGGCACTGCCCGCTACACCGCCGACCTGCCGGCCGGCAACGCTCTGGTCGGCATGCTGTTGCGCAGTCCCTACGCCCACGCCGAACTGCTCGAAGTCGACATCTCCGAAGCGCTGGCCCTGCCCGGCGTGCGCGCCGTGATCACCGGGGACGAATGCGACATGCCCTACGGCGTGATCCCCATCGCGCAAAACGAATTTCCGCTGGCACGCGGCAAGGTGCGCTACATCGGCGATCCGATCGCCGCCGTGGCCGCGGTCGATGAGGCGACGGCGCGGCTGGCGATTTCCCGCATCCGCCTGCGCGTGCGCGAACTGCCGGCCTATTTCAAATCGCCCGATGCGCGCCAGGCCGACGCCGTGCTGCTGCACGAAAAGAAGCAGGGCAACATCGAACGCGAGGTACATAACGAATTCGGCGACGTCGCCGCCGGTTTCGCCGCCGCCGACCTGGTGCGCGAAGACACCTACGAATGCGCCGAAGTGCACCACGCGATGATGGAACCCAACGCGGCGCTCGCCGCCTGGGATACCGAGCGCGGCCACCTTACGCTGTGGTCGGTGACCCAGGTGCCCTACTACGTGCATCTGACGCTGGCGCGCTGCATGAAGATGGAAGCCGCCCACATCCGCGTCATCAAGCCCTTCAGCGGCGGCGGCTTCGGCCACCGCACCGAGTGCCTGAATTTCGAGGTCGTCTGCGGCATGCTGGCCCGCGCCGCGCGCGGCACGGTACGCCTGCTGCAGACGCGCGAGGAGACCTTCCTCGCCCATCGCGGCCGTCCCGAAAGCCAGATCCGCATCAAGCTCGGGCTCAAGCGCGACGGCAGCATCACCGCCTGCCAGGCCGAGGTCGTGCAACGTGGCGGCGCTTACGGCGGCTACGGCCTGGTTACCATCCTCTATGCCGGTGCGCTGATCAACGGGCTGTACGACATCCCGGCGGTCAAGTACGACGGCTACCGTGTCTATACCAACACGCCGGCCTGTGGCGCCATGCGCGGCCACGGCACGGTGAACATCCGCTTCGCCTTCGAGTCGCTGCTCGACGCTATGGCCAACGAACTCGGCATCGACCAGATCGCCGCGCGCCGCCGCAACCTGCTGGTGGCGCCGGCCGAAACCATCAACGGCCTGCGCGTCACCTCCTACGGCCTCGGCGAATGCATCGACTGGGTCGAGGGCGCCAGCGGCTGGGCCGCGCGCAAGGGCAAGCTGGGCCGCAGCGGCAACGTCAGCAAGGGCCTCGGCATGGCCTGCTCGCACTTCGTCAGCGGCTCGGCCAAGCCGGTGCACTGGTCGGGCGAACCCCATGCGGTGATCGTCCTCAAGCTCGACTTCGACGCCGCAGTGACAATCCTCACCGGCGCCTCGGACATCGGCCAGGGCTCGTCGACGGTCGTCACCCAGATCGTCGCCGAAGTGCTCGGCATCGATTACCACCGCATCCGCGTCATCGCCAACGACTCCGCCGTGACGCCCAAGGACAACGGTTCCTATTCGTCGCGCGTCACCTACATGGTCGGCAATGCCGCCGCCGATGCTGCGGAAAACCTCAAGCGCCTGCTGGTCACCGCCGCCGCGCGGCGCCTGCAGGTCGAGGAATCGGAAGTCATCTGGTACGGCGAAGCCGCGGCCGTCGCCAGCGATCCCGACCGGCACATCCCCTTCGCCGACATCGCCGAGGAAGCACTGGTCGGCACCGGCACGTTGAACGTCAAGGGCACTTTCACCTGCCCGCCCGAATTCCAGGGCGGCAAACAGCGCGGTGGCGCCGTCGGCTCCTCGATGGGCTTTTCCTACGTCGCCCAGGCCGCCGAAGTCAGCGTCGACATGGACCTCGGCATCGTCACCGTGGACAAGATCTGGGCCGCCATCGACTGCGGCCGCGCGATCAACCCGATGTCGGTCGAAGGCCAGGTGCAGGGCGCCGTCTGGATGGGGCTGGGCCAGACCCTGTGCGAAGAGACCGTTTACGAGAACGGTCGCCACATGGCGGCCAACATGCTTGATTACCGCGTGCCGACCATCATCGAATCGCCCGACATCGAGGTGCATATCGTCGAAAGCATGGATCCCAACGGCCCCTTCGGCGCCAAGGAAGCCAGCGAAGGCCCTCTCTCCGGAATCATGTCGGCGGTTGCCGCCGCGGTCGAGGATGCCACCGGCCTGCGCGTGAGAACGCTGCCGATATCGCCGCCGCGCGTGTTCGCCGCGATGCAGGAAGCGCGCAACGAAGCGGCAGCCGCCGCCGCAGAAGCAATCAACAAGGAGCAAGCGCGATGAGCATGCCCGATTTCCAGTTGCTGCGCCCGACCACCGCCGCCGATGCCGTTGCCATGCGCGCGGCCAATGCCGCCAGCCGCTACGTCGCCGGCGGCACCGACCTGTTGCCCAACATCCGCCGCGGCCTCGTGGAGGCCAGCGTCATCATCGATCTGGGCAACATCGCGGAACTGACGCACATCGAATTCGGCAGCGATGCCCTGCACATCGGCGCCGGCACCAGGCTGGCGACCATCGCCGGCGACGCCGCGATACGCAGCCGCTTTGCCGCGCTGGCGCAGGCCGCGGAAGCCGTCGCCGGACCGACCCACCGCGCAGCGGCGACGCTGGGCGGCAACCTTTGCCTTGACACGCGCTGCGTCTATTACAACCAGAGCGAATTCTGGCGCGAGAGCAACGACTACTGCATGAAGCTGAAGGGCGAAGGCTGCCGCGTCGCCAAGAAATCCAACCGCTGCTACGCGGCCTTCAGTGGCGATGTCGCGCCGGCCCTGATCGCGCTCGACGCCGAGATCGAAATCCTCGGGCCGAATGGCAGCCGCCGTATCGCCATCGCCGACTTTTACCGCGACGACGGCATGGCCTGGCTGACGCTGGCACCCGACGAACTGCTGACCGGCGTACATATTCCCCTGTGTGACGGCTGGACCACGGCCTACGAGAAAGTACGCGTGCGCGGCGCCATCGATTTTCCGCTGGCCGGCATCGCCGTGGCACTGAAACGCAAGGGCGACACCCTGGAAGAACTGCGCATCGCCTGTACCGGCGTGTCGTCGCGGCCGCTGGCGGTCGAAGGCCTCGATGAACTCAAGGGCAAGCCGCTCGACGCCGCCGCTCTCGCCATCATCGTTGCCCAGACCGAGATCGCGGCCGGCGCGATGCGCACCACATTGGTCGAGGTGCTCTACCGTCGCGGCGTGGCGCCCGTGCTGGCCAGACGCATCACCGAAAGACTCTGGAACGCCGCTGCCTGAAATACGAACAAACGCTTGCCACCGAATGCCTTACCCGAACGAGGTGAAACGCAGATGAGTTATTTTGACGAAGCGACCGAAACCCTGCCGCGCGAGCAACTGGCCGCGTTGCTGGTGAACAAGCTGCAGGCGATGATGGCCGAACTGTGGGGCCGCAACGGCTTCTATACCGCCAAGTGGAAAGCGGCCGGCGTGTCGCCTGCCGACATCAAGTCACTCGACGACCTCTCCAAGCTGCCCTTCACCAAGAAGGGCGAACTGATGGACGATCAGGCCGCGCACGGCCCCTTCGGCAGCAACCTGACCTACCCGGTCGAGGCCTACGTGCGCATGCACCAGACCTCGGGCACCACCGGCGTGCCGCTCAAGGTCATGGATACCCACGAGTCCTGGGACTGGTGGGGGCGCTGCTGGGGGCATGTGCTGGCCGGCGCCGG
>CAIZHL010000376.1 GCA_903932755.1 uncultured beta proteobacterium | reverse complement strand
TTCCGGCCAACGCCATCAGCGTGACGATCTCTCCCGATGGCGTCGTTACCTACTCGCAGCCCGGCAATAACGCGCCGCAACCGGCCGGCAATATCCAGCTGGTCGGCTTCGTCAATAACGGCGGTCTCCCGTCCGGCCTGGTCGCTGCCGCGGAACCGACATTGGGCATGAACGAACAGCCGATCCACGACGCGGCACGCCTGGGCAAGCGGCAGGAGGTCGAGACCATCCTCAAGGCCACGCCGCAGGCCCGCGATGCCCGCACCCCGCTGGGCATCACACCCCTGCACTATGCCGCGATGAACGAGGACAGCGGCCCGCTCAAAGCCTTGCTGGCGGCCGGCGCGGCGGTCAATGCACGCGACGGCGAAGGCCGTACGCCGCTGCACATGGCGGCATTTTCGACACGCACGGCGAACGGCAAGCTGCTGCTCGAAGCCGGCGCCGATCCGTCGGCAAAAACCGACGCCGGGCGCGATGTGCTGAGCATGGCGCGCAAGGTGCGCGCCGACGAACTGGCCGGCATCATCTCGCTCTGGATACTCAAGGGCTGCCAGCCGGGCAAGCCGTGCTGAAAGCGAAGTTTCAGTGGAGGCTAACGCTGGATTTGTCGGCGTTAAGCGCAGCGGCCGTAACTAAACCGGTCCGCGTCGCGCTACTGCTGCTTGCGGCGGCGGTCTGCGGCGCGCCTGCCGCCGCGGAAGATATCCTGCCACCCGTCGTCGTCTATGCGCCCAGTCCCTGCCTGGCCTGCATCGACTGGGCCGACCACCTGCGCAAGGCCGGCTTCGAAGTCAGCATCGAGGAAACACTGATTGCCAACATGCCCAAACTCAAGCGCTGGCTCAACGTGCCGGCGGAACTCGAATCCGTGCATACCGCCAAGGTCGGCAACTACTTCGTCGAGGGCCACGTCCCGGCCGAGGACATCAAACTGCTGCTCAGGGAAAAACCGCGTGCCCGCGGTCTCGCCGTGCCCGGCCTGCCGCGCGGCGCGCCGGGAAGGGAAGTCTCCAATCCCTTCTGCGAAACCGCCTGCACCATCCTCGACAACGCCAGTCAGGAACGCGAAGTCCGGCGTGAGGCCTACAACACGCTGCTGGTCGGACCGGACGGCAAGGCCTCCGTCTTTGCCCGTCACTAAAAGCTACTTTGCCGCCAGCGGCGCCAGCATCTCCTTGTAAAGCCCCTGCGCCCACTGCCGGTCCTCGCCGCGCGGCTGCGGGTCTTCGTGCTGGCGCACGGCCTGGGTGATCAGGCCATCGCCGCGCAGGCGGTACCGGGCGTCAATGCGCATCATCTCCGGTGGTTCGACGTCGGTATAGACGTGGCAAATGCTTTCCGGCAACGCAATTTCCGGCAGCTTGCCGCGTGAGCGGGCGGCGATTTCAGCGGCGGCGATGCGGCCGAGCTGGCTGGCCATGTGCGCGCTCTTCGGGTAGTGCCCGAACAGGGGCGAAGCCCGACCCAGCAGGTCGCCGACGAGGAACACCCGTTCGTCGCCGATGGCATGCAGGTGCAGCGGATCGAAGCCGGCCCAGCCGTCGGGGTTGCCCGCGGCATCGGTCGCGATCAATCCCGCCTGCCACACCAGGTCCGCCGCCTGCTGCGGCGCAATGATGATCGCATCGTCGAACTTCAGTTCGTCGAACTCGGTGCTCAGCGTCTTCCTGAATGGATCGATGGATTTCACCGGCGCGTGGGTCAGATGCAGGATCTGCTCCTTGTAGCGCTCGGCGAACACGCGATTGAAGCGCTGCATGCCGCCGCCGGCATCGACCAGGATCAGGCGGCCCTTGATGCGGCGCGTCTTCAGCAGCCAGGCGATCATCACCGCGCGCTCGTAGGGCGCCGGCGGGCAGCGCAGAGGCGGTGGCGGAATGGTCATCAGCAGGTCGCCGCCCTTGAATTCGGCCAGCTTGCGCTTCAGCGCATCGAGTTCGCTGGCCAGGAAGCCGGCCGGGTAGAGCCGGCGCGTGGCGTCGATGGCGCGCGCGTCGTCGCCCAGCCATGGACTGTAATCGTGGCGGATGCCGGCGGCGAGAATCAGCCAGTCGTAGCCGAGCGCGCCCTGTGCGGTATGCAGGCGCCGCCGTTCGCGGTCGATGGCCGTGACCTCGGCCTGGATCGCCCGGTAGCCCCAGGCCTGCCCGGCTGTGGCGTAGTCCTGCTGCACGAGGGCATCGGGCGTACGCTCGACCAGCCACTGGTTGGACAGCGGCAGCGAGCGGAACACCGCATCGCGGTCGATCAGCACTACCTCGAGTTCAGGCGCCAGCCGGCGCAAGTGGCGGACCGCCGTCAATCCGCTCCAGCCGCCGCCGACGATGACGACGCGACGCCCGCCGGAGGCCGGCAGCAAATCGGGAACGGACTGGCCAAAGGAACGGGCGGCACCGAGCGCAGCGCCCGCAGCGAGAAAGCGGCGGCGGCTGATCATGCGCCGGACTCAGCGTCCGCCGCCGGCGCTCATCTCGGCGCGGATGCGCTGCGCGATCTCGGCGGCCGGCATGGCGTAGGCGAAGCGCGCCAGGAAGCGGCCCTGCGTGTCCAGCAGGACCATCCCGGCGGTGTGGTTCATGGTGTAGTTGTCCGCTTTCGCGCCGGGCTCGCGCACTTTCTCGTATTGGATGCGAAAGCTGTCCGCGGCCCGCCGCACCAGTTCGGGCGAACCGGTCAGGCCGAGGATGCGCGCATCGAAGGCGCCGGTGTATTCGCGCAGGACCTCGCGGGTATCGCGTTCCGGATCGACGGTGATGAATATCGGCTGCAGGCGTTTCGCCTCGCTGCCGAGGAGTTCGAGCACCTGCTTGAATTCCAGCAACGTAGTCGGGCAGACGTCGGGACAGGAGATGAAGCCGAAGGTGACGAGCTGGTAGCGGCCGCGAAAATCATCAATAGTCACCGCCCTGCCCTGCGGATCAGTCAGAAGATAACGCGGCAGGAGCGGCGCGGCATCCTCCGGCGCGGGAGCATGACGGGTACCGGTGACCGGCTGGGCAAGCGCCGGGGCCCCGGCGACGAACAGCGACGCGACGAGCAGCACGGCCGCCATCCGCCACCTCATGTCACTTCGCCGCAACGGGCAGGGAATCGGCGAGTTGCAGCGCCAACTGGTTGAGGCGCTCGGTGAGTTGCGCGGCATCAGGACAGGTGCCGCCCGCGCGCGTCTGCGCGAGGAAGGCTTCCTGGGTGGCCTCCTCGTAGGCGGTGCCGAAACGCTGTGTCTTCGGCGCATGGACCAGCATCAGCTGCTTGGCACGCGCGGCGACCCTGGTCTCGGCACAGGCCAGCGCCTGGCCGTTGACGCCGCCGAGGGCCTTGACCGCCAGCAGTCCGGCTTCGGCATCGGCCGCAAAAGTCGGCGCTGACAACACCGCGAAGAGGACAGGGAAAAAGTGACGATATGGCTTCATGCAGGTTCCTTGAATGACAGTTTGCGATTGTAGGCTCAACGCATGCGCGGCGCGGGGTCGCGCAAGACAAGATGCGGCGAGGAAAACGGAGCCAGTCGTTCGAGGAAATCCAGCATCTCGAGCACCGGCGAATTGCGGAAGAAGCTCGCCATGGGCGTTTCCATCCAGATGCGGTCGGCGAACAGGTAGACCTCGTGCGGCGTGTCGCCGATGCCGTCAGCGTTGCGGTCGAAGCCCTGGTAGTCATCCCAGAAGTTGCTGCGCCAGATGTTGGCGGAACCCGCGCCCGGCGCGCTGATCGCCACGGTAGTGAGGTTGTTCTCGAAACGGTTGTCGAAGAAGCGGTGGCCGCCTTCTTCGCCATAGAAGAACAGGCCGACGATGTTGTGGGCGAAGCGATTATTGCTCACCGTGAGCTTGCCCGCGGATTCCGGTGGCGCATCGACGCGCAGGCCCACCGAGCAATGCAGCACCTGGTTGTCTTCCACCAGGGCGTCGCGGCTTTCCTTGAAGACGATGCCGCCACCGCCACCGGTCAGCGCGTGGGCGACGTGGTTGCCGCGCAGCACCAGTTCGGGCGAATACAGCACGACGATGCCGGTGCCGGTATCCGAAAGATGGTTGTTCTCGATTCGCAGCCGCGGCGAGAAGATCACGTGCATGCCGTAGCGACCGTCCTTGAAGCGGTTGCCGACGATGCGGTTGTCGGCGGAATTGGCGAAGGTCAGGTCGCGCGCCCGGGTGAATCGGTTGCCCTCGATGACATTGTGCCGGCTGTACCAGAGCCGGATCGCGTCGCCGCGCATGGCCAGCGACAGCGCCTTGCCGGTGACCCGATTGCCGGCGATGCGCGAGCGATTGACGCGCTTGAGATGAATGCCGAACAGCACGTCGTCGATCTCGTTGTCCTCGACCCGATGGTCGTCGCCTTCGAGCAGGATGCCGGCGTCAACGCGATCGTGCGAGTCACCGCTGCCGGTGACGCGCAGGCCGCGCAGGGTGACGCCATTGGTTGCGACCGAAAGTACCGTGCTGTTGCCGTCGCCCATGATAACGGCCTGGCGCCCGCCGTCGAGCGTCAGCGGCCGCTTGATGGTCGCCGGACCGGCGTAGCTGCCCGGCGCCAGGCGCAGCGTGCCGCCGGGTGGCGTGGCATCGAGCAGGGGCTGCAGGGGAGCCGGTGCCGCTGCCAAGGTCGCCGCGAACGCCGGCGCGGCCAGGGCCGCGAGGAAATACGCCCGGGGCTTCATCAGCCGCCGTCTTTTACCCGTGCGCCGCCGTCGCCATCCATGCCGCGCATCAGGAACACGAAACCGATCGCGCCGGCATTCATCAGCAGGGCATAGACCACGCTGGGCACCGTCATCGCCGGCGACTGCATGACGCTGGCGGCGATGAAGATTCCCAGGCCGGCGTTCTGCAAGCCGCATTCCGTGGCTACCGCAATCCGGTCGCGACGCCCAAGGCCGGCTGCGAAAGCAAGGCCAAGACCCGCTGCTATCACCGATGCATTCAGCAGCATCGCCGCCGGGCCGATGCTGGCAAGATTCTCCATCAGCACCTGCCGTTGGCTGAAAAACGTAGCCAGCACGATAAGGATGAACAGGCCGGTCGCCAGCCGCCCGGCCGGGCGCTCTAGGCGCAGCGCGAGCGCCGGGCGCCAGGCCTTTATGCTCATGCCCAGCACGACCGGAACGGTAGTCAGCAGGAACACCCCGCGCACCATCTTCAGCAGCGGGAAGTCGACACTCACCGCGGTCTGCATGAAATGGCGCATGGACAGATCGACGACAAAGGGCACGCTCATGACCGCAGCAATGCTGGTCACGGCGGTGAGGGAGATCGACAGGGCCGTGTCGCCGCGCGCCAGATGGGTCAGCAAACCGGAACTGACGCCGCCCGGACAGGCGGCAAGAATCATCAGCCCGACAGCCATGTCGGGCGGCAGGCGCCAGGCCAGGGATATCGCGAACGCGAACAGCGGGACCACCAGCATCTGCCCGGCAACGCCGATCAGCATGGCCCTGGGTCGCGTGAACACGCGCTTGAAATCAGCGACCACCAGCGTCAGGCCCAGCGCGAACATGATGAACGCCAGCGCCAGCGGCAGCAATGTGTCGATCACCATGACTAGAAGTGTGTCGCGACATGGACGGTCGGCGTCCTGGTGTGGGTACCTGTCCCGGGCGGGGTCCCGTACTTGTTTTTCCAGTATTCATAGCCGACGCCGGCCATGAAAACCCTCTTTTGCAGCCCGAGTGTCTGGCCCAGATCCAGCATCAGGTTGACGCGCAGCAGGGTTTCGCCGGCGGTGGGCTTGTCGTTGAAGTCCCTGCCCTTGTCGCCCAGTCGGTTGAACAGTCCATTAAATACGGCG
>CAIZHL010000375.1 GCA_903932755.1 uncultured beta proteobacterium | reverse complement strand
CCATCAGCAGGTAGCGCGGCAACTGACGGCGCAGCGACTGGCTGTCGCGAAAAGTCCAGCGCTTCTGCATGTTGAAGTGGAACAGCAGGGTTATCGCCAGCCCACAGGAATTGGCCACCAGAAGCGGCCAGGCCAGAACAAGGTAGAACAGCGAGAACAGCGAGAATTCGATGGCCGCACTTGCCCCGCCGACTGCGACGTACTTCATGAACAGTTGCGGATCGCGCAGGAAGAACGCGGCAACCGAACGAATGAGCAGGTAAATGGAGCGGAGCGGATTGCGCAAGGTGAATTCCGGCGCCTACTCGGAAAGGAAAACGCCTGCCGGGGACTTGATGGGGATCACCCGTTTACCCGATCGCGCCTCTCGCCGAACGGCAGGGCAGCAATGGCGTTTAAACACGTGGTCTCGGTCAGATGCATGTCTGCGAACTGCTACTTGATCATCCATTCGTCACCGCATTTGCGACATTTTGCCCGCAACCACACTCCCCCGCCATGGTTTTCCAGCGACGGATCGCCGCCATCGGGCAAAGGGGCCGGCCCGGAAGACTCCACCCTGAACTTGCCGTACGCCTGACAGCCCGGGCATACCGCCTGCTCACCGAGGCGTTCGGCGACTTCCAGCAGCAAGTGATAGCGCTTCCAACTGTACAAGGTGACTGCCAGGCCGCCCAGCAGCAGGAGCACTCCCGTGAGGCGCGACGCAGCCCCGGATCCGGCAACTTCCAGACCGCTGACCAGTACGATCACACCCAGAAACCAGCTGACCAGCCATGCGTGACATTCGATCAGTTGTCTTTCATACCAGCGCCGGAAACCGTGGGTCCGTATGCGATCAAGCGAAGCCACAGCCTCTCCTTGGATTGTCCGGGCTCAGCTTAGACGCCATCCACGGCAGACGCAACAGGATTCCGCCCAATGCATGACGAAAGGCTTCCCAGTTCAAAAAGCACTAAAACGACGCAAATTCTTCACGGTTATAATCGCGAGCGTAACCGGGCACCAGCCAAAGTCAGGAACTTGGCGGACAGGACTCTGTCGAACGCACTGGAATCATCCCACTGGAGGGCTTGAAAGATCATGGAAAACGTCCGTACCTATCCGCAAACTGCCACGCCGGACATCGCCCAACAGCAGAACCGCGTTCTGCGCAACACCTACGCTCTGTTGGCATTGTCGATGGCACCAACGATTGCCGGAGCCTTGCTCGGCGTACAGTTGAAATTCTCCTTCCTTCCCGGCAGCCCGTTCATCGCCTTCATGATCTTCCTCGGCGTCGCCTTCGCCTTCATGTGGGGCATAGAGCGCACCAAGAACAGCGGCATGGGCGTGGCGCTTTTGCTCGGCTTTACCTTCTTCATGGGCCTGATGCTCTCGCGCATCCTGCAGGCGGCGCTCGGATTTTCCAACGGCGGCACGCTCATTGCCATGGCAGCCGGCGGCACCGGGGCGATTTTCGTCTCCCTGGCAGCAGTCGCTTCGACGACCAAGCGGGACTTTTCGAATCTCGGCAAGTTCCTGTTTGCCGGCGTGGTCCTGTTGCTGGTCGCCATCGTGGCCAACATCTTCTTCCAGATCCCGGCGTTGTCGCTGGCGATTTCGGCCATCGCAGTCGTCCTCTTCTCCGCCTACATCCTGTATGACATCAACCGCATCGTGCAAGGTGGCGAGACCAACTACATTACGGCGACGCTGGCGGTGTATCTCGACATCTACAATGTCTTCGTCAGCCTGCTGCATTTGCTGATGGCCTTTACCGGCGAGCGCGACTAATTCAAAAAGTTATGTCTCCGGTTCAGCCGGAGACGGTATCCCTT
>CAIZHL010000374.1 GCA_903932755.1 uncultured beta proteobacterium | reverse complement strand
TGGCGCGCCACGCCGGCCGGATAGTAGGCACGGCGCACGCTGCGGCCAATGTACCGGCGCAGCTCGTCGCGCGTCGACGGGTAGCCCGGGCTGCCGATCACACCGAACATGTCGACCATGTGTTCGATCACCGCCTCCGGATTCTTCGGGTCGGCCGGCCGCGCCAGCAGCGTCTTGCGCGCCGCCTTGGTCGGCTTCGAGACGCGGCGGTTGCCGGACGTGGACATGAGCGAGGTCAGGCTCAGCACGCGCTGCGGGAACTTCACCGCCAGCACCTGCGCGATCATGCCGCCCAGCGAAGCGCCGACGATGTGCGCGCGTTCCAGGCCGAGGCGATCCATCAGGCCGATGGTGTCGCCCGCCATGTCCTCCAGCGTGTAGGGCGTGCGCACCGGCAGATGCAGCGCGGCGGCGGCCATGGCCAGCAGCAGGTTGCCGCGCTTCTTCCCCGTCACGCGGCCCGACAGGCCGCAGTCGCGATTGTCGAAACGGATCACGCGATAGCCGCGCGCCACCAGCGCCTGGCAGAAACTGTCGGGCCAGCCGGTCAGCTGCATGCCGAGACCCATGATCAGCACGATGGCCGGCCGGTCCGGATCGCCCAGCGACTCGTATTCGATGTGCAGCGGCGCCGTATCCACGTTCAATGCACGCCCGCGCGGGAGCTCGCCTTGCGTCGCGGGGGCTTGCCCGCAACGGCAACCGCCGCTTTGCGCCGGGGCGTCTTGCTCACGGCGGTGGCCGTCTTGACTGACGTTGTGCGCCGCTTGCGCGCCGCTTGGGGCGGCAGCAGCGCCAGGTACTCCTGAAAGCTGTCGCGCAGGCACTGGGCGAAAATTTCGGGATCGGGCAGCTGCTCGTAGCAGCCGGTGAAGGAGATCGAGATCATTTCGCTGTAGCTGGTGACCGAAAATACGAGGCCCATGCCGTCGGAGATGGGCATGATGGCCGACAGGTAGGTCAGGCGCGCGCCATGCAGGTAGAGCGGCATCTGCGGCCCCGGTACGTTGGTGATGGCGCAGTTGGCCAGCGGCGCCCAGTTGCCGAGCAGGGCCGAGGCCGAACGCAGCATCTTGCTGGTGACGGCGATCGCGGCCGAGGGCGCATGTTCCGCCAGATCGACCAGCTCCCGCGCGCTGACCGCCTGCGCCATGACTTCCGAGGAGGAACTCAGCGCCTGGATCGCGGCGAGTCGCGCGACTGGATCGGCGATATCCGTGCCCAGTTCCAGCCGCACCCAGGAAAACTGCGCCTCCCTGGCGGCGGTGGCGGCATTGTCCGCTACCGTACGGACGGCGACCGGCGCCGCTGCGACCAGGCTTTCTGCGGGCAGTTCGCCCTGCAGGTCGAGGTAGCGACGCAGGCCGCCGGCGCATATTGCAAGGACAACGTCATTGACCGAGGCGCCGTCGGCGAGGGCGCGGATGGCCTTGAAATCGCGCAACGCGAAGCGTCGCGTCTCGAACACGCGATGCGGCGAGACTTCGCTGTTGAAACGCGTCATGGGGAACTCCTGCGGCCGGCCGAGAAACTCGCCGGCGAAGGTGCGCGCAGCGGATTTAACCGTGGCCCAGTTGCGCCGCAGGGGTTGCGCCATGCGCAAGGGAAAAGTCGCGACATTGACACCGGCGCGCAGCAACAGGCGGAGATTGCCCGGCGCGTCTTCGGGAAACCAGGGCGCGGGCGGCGCCGGCGGCGGCGAATCGGCCGAGATGTCGTGCAGCAAGGTGGTGATCTCGTTGCCGCGCGCGACATCGATCACGGCATGGTGGACTTTCAGCAGGACGGCGAAACTGCCCACCGGCAGGTCGAGGAAACTGTCGAGGCCCTCGATCACGTACATCTCCCACAGCGGGCGCTGCAGGTCGAGCGGGCGGGCGTGGATGCGCGCGGCCTGGATGCAGAACTGGCGCCAGTCGCCGGGCTTGGGCAGGGCGATGTGGCGCACGTGGTACTCGATGTCGAAGCTCTCGTCCTCGATCCAGTACGGGTAGTCGAGGTCGAGCGGCACGCGGCGGATCTTTTCGCGGAATACGGGCAGCTGGCCGAGGAGGCTTTCGACATGCGTCAGGATCTGCTTGAAGCGCACCATGCCACCCGGCGCCGTCGACTGGTCGTAAATGTGCAGCAGGGTGACGTTCGAATTGGCATGGGCGCTGTCCGAATAGATATAGGCGGCATCGTGTTCGCTGAGTTGTCGCATGCGTGCCTTTCGCTGGAAGGTTCAGGCAACGGAAGACATCAGGTCCGCGCCGGCCGTCCCCGCCGTCGCGCGCCAGACGCGGCCGAGCAGGCCCTGCGGACGGAAGGGTTGCCAGGCGCCTTCCGCCTGCGCCAGGCGGTCGGCGACGATGGCCAGCACGATGCCGTTGAAGCCCAGCCCGAGGTGGCTGCCGGGCACCCGGATATTCTCGTGGAAGGCCGGGTCGCCGTCGATGGTCGCCTCCTGCGGCGGCACCACGCCATCGCCCAGCGAATACAGGCAGCTGGTCGGAATCTCCAGCCGGCGCTGCTCGCGCAGCGTCTTGGCGCGCGGCTGCATGACATGGGCGGCGGCGCCGAGGCGATGCGACACCAGACGGTAAAGCGCCCGAATCGCCGGTGGCGACTGGCTGCCGCCGGCATCGACGCTGACCGGGCTGCCCAGGGTGATGATGGAGCGCACGCACTCCAGCGTGCTCTCGGCGCCATAGAGCGAAAACACGCCGCCCAGGCTCCAGCCGATCAGGCTCACCTTGCGCCCGGTGATGTGATGCAGGTAGCGGATCTTCTGCGGCAGTGCGCTGGCGTGCTTGCTGCGAAAGCCGAGGTTGCGCCCGAGGCCCCAGGTATGAACCTCATAGCCTTTGCGCTGCAGGAAGAGCTTCAGCGCGATCAGCGATTTCTCGTCGGCCAGAAAGCCCGGCAGCAACAGCACCGGATGGCCGTCGCCGCGCGGCGCTTCCAGCAGCAACGGCAGGGAAGCCGGCAGCAAGGCCATTTCGAGCAGGGCGCGCGGCTCGATGATCGAATTCAGCGCGCGCGGCTTGCCGGTGTGGGTGTGGCGGACGACGGCGCGGCGATCGGGCATGTCGCTCCCCTCACCCGCCGCCGCGCTGACGGCCCGACAAGCCGGCGGTGCTCATGCCGGCAGCACTCCTTCGAGGTCACGCCAGAGGCACTTGCCCTTGCTTTCCTTGCCGATTTGTTCCAGCACGCGCGCATGATCGGCAAGCTCGGCCTCGCTGGCGCACACCACCACCAGCGGCTGGCGCCGGCGCGCAACGTCGGCCACGCTGCCGGCTGCCGGGCTGTCGAAGGTGATCTCCAGCGAGTTCTGGCCGCGCGTCATGGCCAGGTACACATCGGCCAGCAGTTCGGCGTCGAGCAGCGCACCGTGCAACTGGCGGGTGGAATTGTCCACGCCGAACTCGCTGCACAAGGCATTCAGGTTGTTCTTCTTGCCGGGGCGCATCTCGCGCGCCAGGCGCAAGGTATCGATCACCTCGCCGCAGAGCTGCTCGATGCCATCGTGCTGCAGCAGGCCCAGCTCGTTGTTGAGGAAGCCGACGTCGAAGGCCGCGTTGTGGATCACCAGGTCGGCGCCGCGCACGAAATTGACGAAGTCGCCGACGATTTCGGCAAACTTCGGCTTGTCGGCGAGGAACTCGTCGGACAAGCCGTGGATGCGCTCGGAATCGGCGACTAGGCGCCCGGGGTTCAGATAGGCATGGAAGCGCTGGCCGGTAAGCTGCCGCCCAATCAGTTCGACGCAGCCGATTTCGACGATGCGGTCGCCGGTGCGGAAATCGAGCCCGGTGGTTTCGGTATCCAGAATTACCTTGCGCATTCAGCCTCCGTTGCGGGCCAGGTCGACGCCGCGCCGCGCCAGTTCATCGGCGCGCTCGTTCTCTGCATGGCCGGCATGGCCCTTGACCCAGATCCATTCGATTTTATGCTGCGCCGCCAGGCGGTCCATTTCGCGCCACAGATCCTCGTTCTTCACCGGTTCCTTGTTGGCGGTTTTCCAGCCGCGCCGTTTCCAGCCGTGTATCCACTCGCTGATGCCCTTCTGCACGTATTGCGAATCGGTATGCACGCGCGCCGTGACCGGACCCTTGAGCGCGCGCAAGGCCTCAATCACCGCCATCATTTCCATGCGGTTGTTGGTGGTCAGCGCCTCGCCGCCGAACAGTTCCTTCTCTGTGTCGCCCTTGCGCAATATCGCGCCCCAGCCCCCCGGGCCGGGATTGCCGCTGCAGGCGCCATCGGTAAAGATTTCGATCATTGATCCACTCTTTGCGTAATCGACACCAGCGCCTTGGCGCGCAGCTTGCGATCATGCCACGCCGGCGTGATCAGGCGCATGCCCTGTTGGCGCTTGACGGCCTGGACGATGTACACGGCGCCGGCGATCGGCCACCAGCGGTCGCCGGCGGCATCCATGAACTTGAAGCGGCGCAGCCACTTTTCCTGCGTCACGGCCGGCGCGTAACAACCGAAGGCGCCGGCCTGCATCTCGAAACCGAGCAGCGAAATCCAGTCCTTCAGGCGCGGCACGGACAGATACGCCCCGCGCCAGGG
>CAIZHL010000373.1 GCA_903932755.1 uncultured beta proteobacterium | reverse complement strand
TCATTGGCCTTGCGGCACATGAACTCGATCGCGTCCTGGTCGCCGAGCCAGTCGGAGCCCTTGACGGTGTCGTACATGTGCCAGTGCCAGTGGTCTTCTTCGGAATTGCCCAGGCTGGCAGCGACGCCGCCCTGCGCCGCCACGGTGTGCGAGCGCGTCGGGAAAACCTTGGTCAGCACGGCCGTCTTGTAGCCGGCCTCGGACAACTGGATCGCGGCACGCAGGCCGGCGCCGCCGGCGCCGACGATGACCGCATCGAATTTGCGAACGGTGTAATTCACTATCAGAGTCTCCAGATGATCTGTATGGCCCAGCCGGCGTAGCCGACCAGTGCAAGCAGCGTCATCACATGCAGGAACAGACGCAACGCCGCGGAATTGAGATAGTCCATCCAGATGTCGCGCACGCCGACCCAGGCGTGCCAGCAGAGGCTGACGATGAACAGGAAGCTGAGGAAGCGGATCAGGCCGTTGGCCATGAAGGCCTGCCAGGCTTCGCGCGAGGACATTGCACCACCGAGCGCGGCGGCGAACATGATCAGCGTGAATACGGCCATGATGACGCCGGTGACGCGCTGCGCCAGCCAATCCTTGAGGCCGTATCCGGCCCCGACGACGAGTCTTTGCATGTCAGTAGGCTCCCAGAAGCTTGAGGCCGAGGATCGCCGTCAGCGCCAGGCTGACCACCATCACCGTCATCGCCGAATTGTGGGCCTGCTGCTTTTCGACGCCGACATGGATGTCGATCAGCAGGATGCGGATGCCCATGCAGAAGTGGTGCAGGAAAGCCCAGGTCAGGCCAAGCAGGATCAGTTTGACCAGCCAGTTACCGGTCACCGCAGAGAACATTTCGGCACTGGCCTGGGTCGATCCCAGCGATAACTGCAGCAGCCAGATCAGCAGGGGCAGCATCAGAAACAGCCCTGCGCCGCTGATTCGATGCAGAATCGACGCAAAGCCGGCCAATGGCAGGCGGATTTCATTGAGCGCAAGATGCTTCGGACGCTGTTTGGTCATCTCTGACATAGATGTGTATCTCCGTATTTGATGCGCCGCACTATAGAACAAACCATTTAAGTTGAAAACAAAATCTATTGCGATGCCTAACCAAGCTCATTGAAGTAGCAGTGTTCGTTGGTCGAATACAGGCCGCGCCGCCACTCAACCGGCTTGTCGGCGTAGGAAAAGCTGACACGTTCGACGGACAGCAAGGGGCTGCCTTCCGCCACATTCAGCAGGTCCGCACTGGCACGGTCGGCCGGCACGGCACGCAGGCGTTCCTCCGCACGGATCATGCGGATGCCGAACTGGTGTTCGAAGAAGCTGTAGAGCGAGCCCTTGTAATCGCGCAACATTTCCAGTGTCACGGCGCCAAAAACGCTGCCCGGAAGGTAAATCTCGTCGACCACCACGGGCTTGCCGGCAAACTTCAGCAGACGCCGCACGATGGTGATGGGATCACCGATGTTCAATTCCAGCATGCGCGCAACCTCCGGCCCGGCTTTGGCCCGCCAGCATTCGAGGGGAACACTCTCGGTCGGCTCGATGCCGCCGGTCAGCGGCACCGCGCGCAAAAATCGAAAGAAGGCACGCGGGTCGTCGTGGGATGCCACGAAAGTCCCCTTGCCCTGACGCCGCAGCAGCAGGTTTTCCGCGGCCATTTCGTCAATCGCCTTGCGCACCGTGCCCTGACTGACGTTGAAGCGGATGGCCAGTTCGGACTCACTGGGAATGGCCTCGCCCGGGCGCCATTCTCCGGACTCAAGCCGCTGCATGAGCAGGCTCTTGATCTGTCGGTACAAGGGGCTGAATGTCGGCGAAGGCGTCGTGCCGACCGGAGCCTCTTTGGCGGCCATCACATTTGAGCCCATGGTTTATTTCGCAGCGAAGGAATTTGCCTTGGGTTTTGAGCGAAATTTGGCATGGGCGGCATTTGAGCATATTTTTTTAAGGACGTCCACACCTTGTCTTATGTCTTATATAAGACATTTGTTAACTATTGACACAGCGCAACATAATTCGTAAACTGGGAGCCATTGATCGTGTCGTATCATTCGTCTCCCTGATGGCAGCGCAATTAGCCAACCGATCAGCCGGCTTACTTGATGTCTTGACCAATCGATTCAACCTGATACAGGAGTTATACAAATGGCAAAAGCCCCCGTTCGTGTAGCAGTGACCGGCGCCGCCGGCCAAATCGGATATGCCGCGATTTTCCGCATTGCTGCCGGCAACATGCTGGGCAAGGATCAACCCGTGATCCTGCAACTGCTCGAGCATCCCTCCGAGAAGCCCCAGGCCGCGCTCAAGGGCGTGATGATGGAACTTGATGACTGCGCCTTCCCCCTGCTGGCCGGCATTGTCGGCACCGGCGATGCCAAGGTCGCCTTCAAGGATGCCGACTACGCGCTGCTGATCGGCGCCAAGCCGCGCGGCCCGGGCATGGAGCGCAAGGACCTGCTGATGGACAACGCCAAGATCTTCATCGAGCAGGGCGGCGCACTGAACGAAGTCGCTTCGCGCAATGTCAAAGTTCTCGTCGTCGGCAACCCGGCCAACACCAACGCCTACATCGCCATGAAGTCGGCTCCCAGCCTGCCCGCCAAGAATTTCACCGCCATGCTGCGCCTGGACCACAACCGCGCCGTGTCGCAACTCGCGACCCGCACCGGCAAATCGGTCAATGACATCGAAAAGATGATCGTCTGGGGCAACCACTCGCCCACCATGTATCCCGACCTGCGCTTCTGCACCGTCGCCGGTCAGGCCGCTCCGGCCGCCGTCAATGACGAAGCCTGGTACAAGAACGAGTACATCCCGACCGTCGGCAAGCGTGGCGCCGCCATCATCGCCGCCCGCGGCGCATCGTC
>CAIZHL010000372.1 GCA_903932755.1 uncultured beta proteobacterium | reverse complement strand
GCCGAAATCCTTGTCGCGGATCGTCACCGGGTTGGGCGTGCCCCACTTGCGGTCGATCTTCTGGCGCGTGCTGAAGAAATACACGTCAGACTTGAAGGGCGACTCGAACAGCTTGTCCCAGTTCTTCAGGTAGGTCAGCACCGGCAGCGTCTGCGTGTTGAGCTTGTACATGCCGGGGCCGAAGACGTCGGCGACCTGGCCCTCATTGACGAACACCGCCATCTGCGATTCGCGCACCGTCAGGCTGGCGCCGTTCTGGATTTCCATCTCCGCCATGGGAAAGCGCCAGGCCATGGTCTCGCCACCCTCGTCCTCGGTCCACTGGATGATGTCGATGAACTGTTTCTTGATGAAATCCATGAGTGCCATGAGAGTCTCCCTTTTGTTTTTCAGTAAGTCATGCAGGCGGCGTTAATGAGGCCGACGGTGAGCGACAGCGCGGCGACGAAGACGGCCGGCGCCACCTGTCCGGCGGCGATGGCCTCCTTGAGCCGCGGCAGCGCCACGCGCGCCACCATCCAGGCCAGCAGCTGCACGATGCCGGCGATCACGCCCCACACCGCAAGGTCGAGCAGCGTGTCGCTGTGCGCGATGACGTTTGCGATGGGCATGGCGAAGCCGAGTATGGCGCCGGAGAGCGAGATCGCGGCCGCGGTGTTGTTGGCGCGGATCAGGTTGATCTCGTCATAGGGCGTGACGTAGAGGTAGATGGCGACGAAGGCGACCAGCAGCACGATGGCGGTGCCGAGGTAGGCGAGGAAATTGGGCAGTGTGGCGAGGAAGTGGGCGGGCATGGGAGGGCTCCAAACGATATGACATTGTCTGTCAGGAGTTCGCTGCGGGCAAGTGGCGGGAGTGCTTTTCCGGGTGGCTTTTTCGCAGCGTCAAATGGTCCGGCTGTAGCGGACCAGGCCTTCGAGTACCAGGTGGTCGATCCGGCGCAGCGGGTAATCCAGGCTGAGCGCGAGCTGGTCCGCCGCGCCGCCCGACAGCAGGCACACCGGATCGCTGCCCAGCGCCGCCCGCATGCGGCCGATGGCGCCCAGCGTGGCGTGGATCGCGCCGCTGACGATGGCGTCGTCGGTGTTGGTCGGCAGCGAGCGGAAATTGCCGCTGGCATGCGGCAGGCCGGCGGTGCTGCCGGCGAGCGAGCTGCGCATCAGCGACAGTCCGGGCAGGATCAGGCCGCCGCGAAACAGCCCGCTGCCGTCGATGGCGTCGATGGTGGTGGCGGTGCCGGCCATCACCACCACCGCCGGCTCCGGGTAGATCGACCGCGCCGCGATCAGCGCCGCCCAGCGGTCGGCGCCGAGCTGTTGCGGTTTGTCGTAGGCGTTGCCGACGCCGCAAGCGGCGGCCGAGCTGCGCAACCAGTCCACGCCGAGGCCGAGCGTGCCGGCCAGCGCCTCGATGCGCCGCTCCACGGCTTCGCCCGCGACATTGCAGGCGACGATGCGCTGCGGCACGGCCGGCAGGCGCGCGGGCAGTTCGTCGAAGGCGGCGTAGTCCAGCGCGTCCTGCAGCAGCCAGTGGCCGCCGTCGAACACGCCGAACTTGAGGCGCGAGTTGCCTGCGTCGAGGCAGAGGATCATGCGGGTCGCAGCGAGACTTCGCCGGAGAGGATGCGCTCGCTGCGGCCGTCGGCTTCGAGCAGCAGCGCGCCGTCTACGTCGACGCCGCGACAGATGCCGGCGCGCGGCGCGCCGAAATCGGAAGTGAGCAGGACGGCGACATCCTGCATGGCATGGCGCGCCAGCCACTCCGGACGCAGCGCGGCGAAGCCCGCCGCGGCGAACTGTTCCAGCGTCGCCAGCAGTTCGCCGAGCAGGGCGGCATACAGGGCGTTTTCGTCGGCGCCTTCGCCCGCCGCGCAAAGTGCGGCGGAGGCGGCACGGACGTCGGCGGGCATGCCGGCCGGCAGCTGCAGGTTGATGCCGATGCCGATCACGGCGGCATGCGGCGCGCCGGGCAGCAGTTCGACCAGGATGCCGCCGAGCTTGCGGCCGTCCTTCAGGATGTCGTTGGGCCATTTCAGCGCCGTCTCGCCAGCGCCGATCTTTTTCAAAGCCCGGGCCACGGCGACGCCGATCGCCAGCGACAGCCCGGCCGGCGCCGTGCCCGGCGCAAAGCGCCAGAGCAGGGAAAAAGCCAGGCTGTCGCCGCGGCTGGCGAACCAGCTGCGGCCGCGGCGGCCGCGGCCGGCGGTCTGCTCCGCGGCGATCACCACCGTGCCCGAGGGCGCGCCGGCTTCGGCGCGCGCGAGCAGCACGGCGTTGGTCGAATCGCAGCTCGCCAGCAGGTCGATGTCGAAGCGGCGCGCGGCCTCACCCAGGGTGGCGGCAATTTCTGCAATCGTGGCGATGGTGGCAGGCATGGCGGGTCCCCGTTTGCGATGAGGCGCCGGCGGCGTCCGGCGCATAGTCAAGCTGACTATAACGCAAGCCGTCGCGCCGGGGTTCGCGCGGGTTCCGCCCGCAGCCCGTCCGCAGTCCGCCCGCCACGGCGGGCGCGGCGCTTCAGATGTCCTCGGCCTCCGCCTTCAGCCCGTCGAGGCCGAGTTCCTGGATCTTGCGCGTGATGGTGTTGCGGCCGATGCCCAGCAGCTGCGCCGCATCGACGCGGCGGCCGCCGGTGGCGTTCAGCGCGCGGCGGATCAGCGTGGCTTCGAATTCGCGGCTGAGCGTGTCGAACACGGTGCCGGGCGCGGCCGCCAGCAGCCGGTCCGCCTCGCCCGACAGCGCCGCGCTCCAGTCGGCAGCGTGATCGCGCCGCGCCGCGCTGTCCGGGCTTTCGCGGAGTTCGGCGGGCAGGTCGGGGATGTCGATGCTCTGCCCCGGCGCCATCACGGTCAGCCAGTGGCACAGGTTTTCCAGCTGGCGCACGTTGCCGGGGAAATCCAGTCCCTGCAGGTATTTCAGCGCCGCGTCGGTCAGGCGCTTGGGTTCGCCGCCGAGTTCCAGCGCGCTTTTTTGCAGGAAGTGCCTGGCCAGCAGGGGGATGTCCTCGCGCCGTTCGCGCAGCGGCGGCAGGCGCAGGCGGATGACGTTGAGGCGGTGGAACAGGTCTTCGCGGAACAGGCCTTCCTTGACGCGGCCTTCAAGGTCCTGGTGGGTCGCGGCGATCACGCGCACGTTGGCCTTGACCGGTTGGTGGCCGCCGACGCGGTAGAAGTTGCCCTCGGAAAGTACGCGCAGCAGCCGCGTCTGCAATTCCGCCGGCATGTCGCCGATTTCGTCGAGGAACAGGGTGCCGTTGTCGGCCTGCTCGAAGCGGCCGCGGCGCAGCGCGCCGGCGCCGGTGAAGGCGCCCTTTTCGTGGCCGAAGAGTTCGGATTCGAGCAGGTCGCGCGGGATCGCGGCGGTGTTGATGGCGATGAAGGGAGCGTCCTTGCGCGGGCTGTGGCGGTGCAGGGCGCGCGCCACCAGCTCCTTGCCGGTGCCCGATTCGCCGTTGATCAGCACGGTGGCATGGGACTGCGAGAGGCGGCCGATGGCGCGGAAGACTTCCTGCAGGGCGGCGCCCTGGCCGAGGATCTCCGGTACCACCCTGGTTTCTTCGGCCGCACCGTTCTGGTGCGCCGTCTGTGTCAGCGCCCGCCGCACCAGATCAACTGCCTGGTCGACGTCGAAAGGCTTGGGCAGGTATTCGAAGGCGCCGCCCTGGAAGGCCGCCACGGCGGAATCGAGGTCGGAATAGGCGGTCATGATGATGACTGGCAGATCGGGGAAGTGTTCTTTCACATGGCGCAGGAGGTCGAGCCCGCTGCTGCCCGGCATGCGGATGTCGGAGACCAGCACCTGCGGCCGCTGCCCGTTGGCGAGTGCCGCCAGCGCTTCGTCGGCCGAACCGAAGGACTTGGCCGCGATGTTTTCCCGGCCGAGCGCCTTTTCCAGCACCCAGCGGATGGAGCGGTCGTCGTCGATGATCCAGACGG
>CAIZHL010000371.1 GCA_903932755.1 uncultured beta proteobacterium | reverse complement strand
ATAGCCTCGGGTAAGCAGTTCGCCGGGGTGGCCCCGCGCCACTATCCTGCCGGCGTCGTCGACGATCTTGACTTCGACATGGGGGTGGATGCGTCCTACAGTCGAAACCCGCTTCTCCAGCGGGTCATTTGTCGAACTCTGGAAGCTCACCGGTGAAGTTTCGGTCATGCCGTAGGCAATTGTCACCTCACTCATGTTCATCTGGCTTACCACCCGCTTCATCACCTCCACCGGACACGGCGAACCGGCCATGATCCCGGTTCGCAGCGAGGACAAATCGTGGCTGGCGAAATCGGGATGGTCGAGCATTGCGATGAACATGGTCGGCACGCCATGCAGCCCGGTGCAGCGCTCGGCCGCAACGGTACGCAAGGTGGCCTGCGGATCAAAACCTTCGGCCGGATAGACCATGGTCGTGCCGTGCGTGAGGCAGGCCATGTTGCCGAGGACCATGCCGAAACAGTGGTAGAGCGGCACCGGAATGCACAAGCGGTCATTTTCCGTCAGCCGCATCGCTTCGCCGACAAAGTAACCGTTGTTCAGTATGTTGTGATGCGACAGTGTGGCGCCTTTGGGCGCGCCCGTGGTGCCCGAGGTGAACTGGATGTTGATCGCATCGTCGAACTGCAGGCTGTCGCCGAGCATTTCCAGCGCCTCCAATTCGGCAGCCGATGGATTGCCGAGCAATTCGTCGAAATTCAGCATGCCCGGAGACTGCGCGCTGCCCATCCGGATCACATATTCAAGCGCCGGCAGGCGAACCGCCTTGAGCTTGCCCGCCACGGCGTGCGCCAGTTCCGGAGCGAGGTCGCCGATCATTTCCAGATAATTGCTGGTCTTGAATTCCGGCGCCAGAATCAGTGCGCGGCAACCGGCCTTGTTCAGGGCGTATTCGAGTTCGGCACGGCGATAGGCCGGATTGATGTTGACCATGACCAGGCCGGCCTTGGCGGTCGCGAACTGGGTCAGAGCCCATTCGAGATTGTTCTGTGACCAGATACCTATGCGGTCACCGCGCGTCAGTCCCAGGCGCATCAAGCCGCAGGCCAGGCGGTCAACATTTTCGCGGAGCTGGGCGTAAGTCAGTCGCGCCTTCTGGTGCACGACGACCAGCGCCTCGCGTGCCGCATAGCGCGCACAGACTTCGTCGAAGTAGCTGCCGATCGTCCTGCCGATCAGGGCTTGAGCGTTGGCACCATGGACGTAGCTTGAAGCTTCAGTCATTTGCCGGTCTACCTTGTCAGAAATTACCGGTTCATTTTTCCGGCAGCAGCCCGTTCAGCGAAAACAGGTAATCCTTTTGTCCCACACTCACTGCCGCCGTGATGTTGCTGCGATCGACACGCGACATGAGCTTGAAACTCATGAGGTGATCCTGGCTGCTCAGCAGCAGCACTCCCGAATTGCCGAACAAATGGATGCTGCCATCGTCGTGGCTCAGAATGCCGGTAATCGACTGCTGGGTGCCGCTGGGGACCGCTGTCCAGGTGAGCCCCTTGTCGCCACTGCGATATACGTGTCCGCGCATGCCGGCAGTAATTACGCTGCCATCCTTTTGCACCAGGCCGGTCCAGAACGATCCCTTGTTGTCGGTCTGGATCGTCTTCCAGCTGCGGCCGCCATCGGTTGTCCGCAGCAGGCT
>CAIZHL010000369.1 GCA_903932755.1 uncultured beta proteobacterium | reverse complement strand
TGTCTGGTTTATGGCGAGCAACTTGTCATCCGCACTGCCCCGACCCCATCAGGAACGGTAACTGAAAATATCGCTTGAAAACGCTTAAAAGCAGACATGGCAGCGCTGGATGTGTACTGCAGCGGCTTATGCGTACACTAAAACAGAGCGCAAAGCGAACCAGCATCCCCCCAAGTTTCATCGACCAACCGAAACATCGAAATGGGAAGAGTTCCGCGTCGCTCGAACGAAGGCTCTTGATTGCGTGGTCGGCTCATTGGTGCATGTCAATACAGAATCCCAAAATGACGATTGTAAGAATTACAATAAGCTTTGATCTAGGCGATGGAGTCTTGGCCAACTCTGACTCTCGGCTTTAGTCCTGATCCCGAGCGGGTTTTCAAGACATCAAGCTTCGAATGACGCTCGACAACCTTGATTGCTACAACATCACCTCGTGCCCGGAAAACAAGTCCGTCCGGAAGAACGTTGAATATGCCAAAACCTGATAAATCAAAAGAAGCGCGTCAAGCGCCGCGAAACGAATCAGCCTACCTGTCCGCCGACGAACGTCGAGCCAAGGGGAAAGCTCTGCGTGACGCTGCGCCCCGCGCCTCGCATGAGGGATGGAAGCCGCCGAAGGCTCGCCGGGATCCAGTCGAAATCGTTAGCGAATCTAACGTGGGTCGTCTGCCGGACCTGGTCCCGATCCGCTTCGGACGAATGTCCGCGTCGCCCTTCGCGTTCTATCGCGGTTCGGCGGCGCTGATGGCAGCCGATCTCGCCAAGACGGCGACCAGCGGAATTCGGGTGCAGGCGTGCGGCGATGCCCACCTGATGAACTTCGGCGGCTTCGCAACGCCCGAGCGCAACGTCGTCTTCGACATCAACGATCTCGATGAGACGCTGCCGGCTCCTTTCGAGTGGGATCTTAAGCGCCTTGCCGCGAGCGTCGTGATCGCTGCTCAACATCTGCGACTTCCCGACAGCGACGCGGCACGGGTAGCCACGGATCTCGTTCGGGAGTACCGCGAGCGGATGGCCGATTATGCGTCGATGCGCGCGCTAGACGTCTGGTACGACCGGATCGATTTGGCACGGTACGTGGATCGAGCGACCGATCCGTCGGTCCAGAAGGATGTCCGCAAGCGCGCCGCCAAACTAACCGAGGAAGCACGACGCAAGACGGCACCCGAGTTCTTGTATCCGAAGCTCGTTTCGCATGAAGGGTCGCGGCCCAGGATCAAGGACGAGCCGCCCCTGATCTTCCATCCGACGGCGGAACAGGCCCCTGGGCTTGTGAAGGGGGCTGCTGACGTGATCGCCGCCTACCGCGAGAGCCTGCCCGAGCACACCCGGACCCTGTTCGACCGTTACCACTTCTTTGATTACGCGGTAAAGGTCGTCGGGGTGGGAAGTGTCGGTACGGTGTGCGGCGTCTGCCTGTTCATGGCGGCGGACGACGATCCCCTGTTCCTGCAGGTGAAGGAGGCGCGCGCGTCGGTGCTCGAGCCCTATGCGGGCAGTAGCCTGCATGCCAATAACGGCCAGCGCGTCGTGGTCGGCCAGCGCATCATGCAGGCAGCGAGCGACGTCTTTCTTGGATGGACGCGCACGAGGACCGGCCGCGACGTCTACGTCCGTCAGCTTCGCGACATGAAGATGTCCGTTGTCATCGAGGGCTCCGATGTGGAACTGCTGCGACACTATGCGCGCATGTGCGCCCATGCGCTCGCCCGCGCCCATGCGCGTTCCGGCGACGCCGCGATGATGTCCGGCTACATGGGTTCAGGGCAGACGTTCGATGACGCGATCGGTGAGTTCGCCGTCGAGTATGCGGACCAGAATCGGCGCGATTACCGGGCTTTCGTCAATGCGATCCGGGAAGGACGCATCGCAGCGACCGTCGAAAATGCTTAGGCGCACCCGGCGCAGGCGTCGTTGACCCCGGCATAAATCAGCCCGGCGCGGCTGGCAACGTTGGCGTACCCGGCAACCGGGGCGGGCCAGCAAACCGCGTGGGGGTTCGCTGATTTCTGGGCATTTAGCCGTAAGCGCTCAGCCGAACTACCTTTGAGTAGGGAACTCCCGCTTCCTTTGCTAGCTGAGCGACTATGGCTAAAGCCTGTTCGCCTTGCCGAGTAATGTTTTCATCAACGCCAGCTAGAGGTACGCCGTGTCGCCAGCACCGATTTTCCAGCCACCGGCACGGTCCTCGCCGGCCATGTCACAAATCGTTGACCGCCGGCGTGGCTACCCAGCCAGCATCGACGCCTCCGGGCAGCATCTGCCCGACATCCTCGCCGACTTCCGCGTCGATCAGGCGGTTGAGCTTCTCATTCATGGCGAGGAGCAGGCTGGCGTGCTTCTTGGGATCCATGGCGAGGTTGTCGAGTTCATGCGGATCGTTCTGGTGATCGAACAGCTCGACATCATTGAGCTGCAGCAAGGTTTCGATGCTCGTCGGCCGGTTGTGCTGCTTCGGAGAGAAGTAGCGCGTGAACTGGTAACGGCCGTCGAAAACGCTGCGGATGGCGCCACGCTTCATCATGTCGGGACGCAGTGCGCCCTGCTTGAGTTTCTCCGGACCACCCGGTTGGCGCAGCAGATCGCGGGCCTTTTCCAGGAATTCACCGTCCAGGGAGGCGAACATGTTGAAACAGTACAGCTGGCCATCCCGCACCGCATTGTGGCCGGCCTTCTCCGGAGCCGCAAGTACGCGTGAAAAGTCCTTTCCCGGAAGATCTTGCGTGATGGCCGCCTTCTTGTCCAGGCTGGCGTTTGTCATGGCAATCAAGGTCGGCAAGATGTCCAGATGCGAGGTAACCGCCTGGCAGCGCTTGCCGCCCGAATAGGCTGGGTGGGCGACGATCAGCGGAACGTGGTTTTGCTCGCGATAGGAAGTTGCGCCCTTGCCGGACATCCCATGGGCTCCACCCAACTCGCCATGATCCGACGTCAACACCACGATGGTGTTGGACGCGAGCCCCCGCGCCTCCAGTTCATCGAGTAGCGTCATGATGTGACGGTCCACGTCGCTCAGACAGTTGAGATAGTAGTTGTTACGTTTGTGCCAGCGCCATTCCTGGTCAGCTGGAATGCGGCCGACCATCACATCGTTACCCCGGTTGTGGTCGACGTGGGCAGCCGGCCGGCCTGGAGCGTCGATCTTCTGTGTAAAACTTGTGGGAAGTCTGGTTTGCCATTTCTTTGCGTAGCTGGCGTGTTTCGGATCGCTGGCAATATGGGCAAGGTTGCCCACTTCCTGGACCGGTTGACCTGGCTTGTCGGTGTTGTAGAACATGACATCGTGCGGATTGACCAGATTCACCGCAAGAAACCATGGCTTGCCCTGTTTTGCCAGGTCGCCGGTCTTGCTCCGCAGCCAGCTCACGGCGGTCTCGGTAATGATGCCATCATGGCGGTAACCGCCTTCGGTGTGAGCGATGATGTCGCCAACGCCGATGTAGTCGGCGAAGCCGTAGGCTTCCATTTCCTTGGTAAAGAACTTTTCCGGTGCGTCGAGCTTGTTTACCGTCTCGAACTCCCTGGTCAAATGCCACTTACCCTTATAGGCGGTGTAGTACCCCGCTTCACGCAACAGATGACCGACCGTCTTGATATCGGTCGACATGCTGCTGATCCACGGGAAATTCGTGTTGTCGAACATTCGCGTCTGCTGGATGTGCCGGCCCGTGTACAGCACCGAGCGGGAGGAGGTGCACACGCAGGAATTGATGCGATGGTTTTCGAAGACGACGCCGCGCTTGGCCAGGCGTTCATGCGCCGGCAGGCGGTAATTCCCAGGCAACTCGCCGGGCCGGAAGAAACGCTCCTGGTCGGTGACGATGAACAGGATGTTGTATCCACCGGCGGCTGGTTGCACCGGGGTGATGCCAGGTGACGGCGCAGCCGCGTGCGCTGCACCGCTACCGACCATGCCTACCCCCAGCGAGGCGGAAACGGTACCGGCGCCAACGGTCTTGATGAAGTCGCGCCGCGATTCGTTGTGAGCAGAGGGGTTCTTCTTTTCCATGA
>CAIZHL010000368.1 GCA_903932755.1 uncultured beta proteobacterium | reverse complement strand
CATCCCGGGCTTGACCCGGGATCCAGAAGCAGCGGCCGGCTGGATTCCGGCTTTCGCCGGAATAGCCTGCCCCGGACTTGATCCGGGGACGAAGCTATCTGTTTCTGTTGCCTGACTACCTGTCCGGTTACTTCGTCTTGCTGAAATCCGCCGGACGCTTTTCCTTGAACGAAGTAATGCCCTCGCGCGCGGCGCCGGTGCAGGCCGAGCGGCCGAAGGCCCGGTAGCCGGCTTCGAGGGCGGCGGCGAAGCTCGGCGCGGCGGCGGCTTCGCGTATCGCCTGCTCCATGATCTCTATGCATTCCCGGCTGAGCACCTGGCCGCTGCTGCTGCGCGCATCCACCGGATCGATGCTGACGGCCACCGGCGCATCTCCGATCGGCGTGACCTTGCCGGCGAGTTCGCCCACCCGTGCCGCGGCCAGCGCGATCAGCGACGCATAGTCGTCGGCCAGGCCGCTGACGATGCCCAGTTCGTGGGCGCGCGTTGCCTTCAGGCGCTCGGCCTGGCGCAACATGGCGTTGAAGGTCGCCGTCGCATGCGGCCAGCGACGATAGGGCACCACCATGGCGCCGATGCCGGGGACGATGCCCAGGGTTACTTCCGGCAGTTGCAGCCAGGCGCGCTTGACTGCCACGATGGCGTGGCAGCGCATCGCCAGTTCGAGGCCGCCGCCCAGCGCCATGCCGTTCAGCGCCGCCACCACCGGCTTTTTCATCCGGTCCAGATGCACCAGCAGGCGCGAACAGTCGCGGGCGTACTGCGCCGAGGCCGGGGCATCGCCCAGCATATCGACGAAGCGGCCGATGTCGGCGCCGGCGCAGAAGGCGCGCGTGCCGTAGCCGGTGATGACGAAGCCCTTTACTTCGGCCTTGTTCTCGAAGCGGCGGATGACCGAGAGGATCTCGTCGTTCATCTCGTCGTGCAGCGCGTTCATTGCTTCCGGCCGGCGCAGGGTGATGACTTTCACGCCGTCCAGATCATCGACCAGGATGTGGCGCAGAAAGCCCTGATAGGAGGCGAAGGACTGCTGCGGCATCGGCATGCCCTGGCGCTCCTCGCGCAGGCGCATCAGGGCGCGGCCGCTGGTTGGTTCGCCCAGGTTGCGCATCAGGTCCAGCGGTCCGTGCTTGAAGCCCAGCGCCAGCCGGCAGCCGAGATCGAGGTCGGCGGAATCGCCGATTTTGCGGTCGACGATGTCCACGCTTTGCGAGAAGAGGATGCCGAGCAGGCGCTCGCGGATGGCTTTTGCCGTATCCGCAGCCACTTCCACCTTCCTGCCGGGCGGCACCGTGACCCAGGTGTCGACGGAACGGAAAATGGGCGCCGGCGTGTAGTGCCCGCCTTCCATCTCGGCCTGCAGCGTGTTGGTTTCGGTGATGATCGGATTGCCGCGCGCGAGATTCAGCACGAAGAAGGGGCCGGCATGGACGAACTCGGCGGCGACGCTGTCGATTTCGGCGGCGGTGGCGCGGTCGAGCAGCATCGCGGATTCATTGCACCAGTTGTCGAAGATGCGGTCGAGCATGAAGCAGGCCACATCGGCAGTCACCAGCGGCACCTTGCCGGTCATGCAGAAGACCCAGCGCAGGTACTCGACCACGGCCGGATCGGTCTTTTCCCAGGCGATGACTTCCACCGCAGGATTGCGCCAGGCCGGGGCGAAGAAGT
>CAIZHL010000367.1 GCA_903932755.1 uncultured beta proteobacterium | reverse complement strand
GGTGATGCTGGCCGTGCCGTGCGTCGCCCCACCGGTCACGGTGAAGACCGTGCCGTCGGCCAGGCCGGCGGCGTCGGGCGCCGTCAGGGTGCCGCTGATCGCCGGGGCGGCATCGCCACTGCCACTGGTGCCGCCGGTGACATTGGTCGCGTCATTGACCGGATTGACGGTGACATTCACCGTCGCGCTGTTGGAGACCAAACCGCTGTTATCAGTAGCCTTGTAGCTAAAGCTGGTGGAACCATTCCAGTCCGCCACCGGAACAAAGTACAGCATCGCCCCCGTCACCGTGTCGCCGGCGCCGACTATTGCAGTCAGGCCCGCGTCCGAATACAACGTGCCGTTGGCCGGCAGGCTGCCGATGGTGTAGCTGGCGATCGCACCGTCGCTGTCGATCGCCGACAGCGCGATGCTGATCGAGGACGCATCTTCCAGGCCACCTACCGCGACATTGCTGGCAATCGGGGCCTCCGATGATGTTGAGCCGCTTCCAACCGCGCCACCTTCCGACCCTCCGCCAAGAACGCCGCCCGTTTGCCCACCATCACGGCTCCCGAACTGATATCCCAACGGATCGATGCCTTCAGCAATGCGCAACAGTTGGACGAACGTATGCCCATCATCCGTTCTGCCAAAAAGGGTCGGCCTGCCCGCAGATGTCTCCTGGAGCAACTCATCAAGACTATTGCCTTCGGCGAGCGCACGGGCGATATCTTCCAACTCGGCATTACTGCCTGACAGGAGAGCGGCATCCCTGGCATCGGCAGTTCGTCCGCCAAACACCATTTCGTCCAGAGTGACGGTTTCCTTGTCCCTCAGAAAGTATGCTGCTCCGTTGTTGAAGGAAAGCTCGACCCGACCATTGGCGGATGTCTGGACTACGTCGCCTTCAAAAACCGGATCGCCCACCCTGAGTTGGCGCACGGCCCCATCCGCACCCTTGGCAAATACCTGGCCCGTAACCGATGCAACTTTGCCGATCACGTTTCCCGATTGGCCAACGCCGTCCCCAAAAACACTGCCGTCCAGTGTGACGCTCTCGTTGTCACGGGCAAAATAGGCAGTGCCGTCCCTGAATGCAAGTTCAACATGGCCGCCCGGGGCAGACTGGATTACTTCGCCTTCAAATACCGGATCGCCCACCTTGATCGGGCGCATGATCCCGTCCGCTCCTTTGGCAAACG
Organism: uncultured beta proteobacterium; assembly: GCA_903932755.1. Lineage (GTDB taxonomy): Bacteria > Pseudomonadota > Gammaproteobacteria > Burkholderiales > Rhodocyclaceae > Sulfuritalea. The sequence goes on along the minus strand of CAIZHL010000367.1, from coordinate 2,922 downwards.
CCTGCCCCAGTATCGATGCGACTTTGCCGATGACGTTGTCTGATTCAGCCATGATGATTGCTCCGGGCGTGACTATGGAATGCTGCTCACTCTACCCTTCGGGTTCGAGGACAGCCATTGGACCAAAGGACAGTGTCGAAAGGCGGCTCAGGACGGCCGCTGGCCGTTCATAATCAAGGCAAGGTGGAGCCTGTCTCGCGCCTTAAGTTTCTGAAACACCGAGCCGACGTGAGCCTTCACCGTGCGCTCGGTAATACCAAGCCGGCGAGCGATTTCCTTGTTGCTCGACCCGGTCGAGACTGCGCGGGCGACTTCCTGCTCGCGACTGGTCAACGTCGCCAGGCAGTCCGCAATGACAGGGTTTGCCAAACCATGCGGCAAGGCAGTGGCAGGCATTCGCGCCATCGCCGTCTGGGTGGAGGCAAGCAGCCTCTGCATCAAGGCTTCACCGATCCATAGCCCGCCAGCCTGAACCACACGTGCCACCTGACGCAGATTGGCGGCCGTGGCATGTGCGTTGCAGTAGCCACGGATACCGGCGGAAAACAGGGGAAGCGCGTGTTCGCTGTCGGGTTGGTTCGCCAGCACAATTATTCGGGCGGGCCCTACCATCTTGCGTAACTCGGCAAGTTGTTCCAGTGCCGGCCGCACCTCGTCCAGACGAAACCAAATCAGCGCTGTCGCAGGCAGGGTCCTCACAGCGGTGCCAAAAGCAACCACGGAGGCCTTCGGAAATGCCTCCAGCCAGCGTGGCAGTGCCACAGCCGACGGAGACACGAACAGGTGACGGACAGGGTCCGGCTTACTTGAAGGCACGACGTTCAACGCTCAGTCAGCGCCCCTTGCTTGGCCCTGAGCACCGGTTTCAGCAAGTAGGCAAGAATACTTTTCTGGCCGGTGATGATGTCCACTTCGGCCACCATGCCGGGAATGATCGGCAAATTGGCGCCAAGTGAGGATTTGTTGGTACGCACCTTGACGAGGAAAAAGGTATTGCCCTTTTCATCCGTGATCGAGTCGGCGCCGATATGTTCGAGTTTCGCCTCGAGGCCACCGTACGTCGAAAAATCATAGGCTGTGAATTTGACCATCGCCGGTTGACCGGGGCGCAGGAAGGCAATGTCCTTGGGCACCACCTTGGCTTCAAGAATCAAGGCATCGTCAAGCGGAACGACCTCGACCAGGTCGCGTCCCGGTTGGACCACACCTCCCACCGTATTCACCAGCAAGCGCTTGACCGTCCCCTTCACCGGTGAGCGGATGGCAGCATGCTTGACCTTGTCCGCCAGCGCCACACCACCCTCGGTGAAGGCATTGAGCTTGGCCATGGTGTCACCCAACTCCTTGCGTACTTCATTGCGGGCGTTAAGCTCAACTTCCTCGATCTTGCGCGAAGCCTCGGCCATCGCCGCCTGCGAACGCAGTATCTGCGCCGCCGCCATGTCGCGCTCGCCACGGAAACGGGATGTGTCGCGCTCGAGACGCAGCAACTCCACCTCGGATACCGCACCGGAATTGATCAAGGGTTTGGTAACTGCCAGCTCTTTGGCAGTAAATTCGTAAGCCTGAGAGGCCTGTTCGCGCTTGACGCGCATTTCCGACAGTTCCTGCTGGCGCTGCACCAGTTGTTCACGAGCAATCGATATCTGCGCTGCGACATTGGATCGAGCCGTTTCATACAGGCGTTGCTCGTCCTGAACGGTCTTTGGATCCTCGACCAGGACTTCCGGCGGAGGCACGAAGGGCAAGCCTTCCGACAACGCGCGCAAACGTGCGGCCTTGGTCGTCAGGGCCAGGTATTGCGAACGATTTTCACGTACGGAAGATTCAAAGCGCGTCGGATCAACGCGTAGCATAATTTGCCCCGCATCAACCACCTGCCCTTCCTTGACGTTTATTTCCGCGACGATTCCGCCGTCCAGGCTTTGCAGGATCTGGATCTGGCTGGATGGAATCACCTTGCCCTCGCCTTTGGTTATCTCGTCGACCTGGGCAACGGCGGTCCACATGATGAACAGCGCAAGGGAAATCAGGATGGTCTTGATCAAAACCCGCGCACGCAGGGGTTCCTGATGGATCATGAAGTAATCCGCGTCCTGAACAAAATCCGCATCAGGTGCGTCCGGATTCTCTTTCCAGTCTGCCAGCCAGCGATCGACGCGCGGCTGAATTTTCTTCCGGACCGACTCAAGCCAGCGGTGCACCCGGCCCAACACGCCCGTCAGTCGCTGCAGCAGCGCCGGATAATTCATGTAGCTCTCCCGACACGGCCAGCCTGGAGCGACTCGACGACCTGCTGCCTGGGACCATCGGTCACTACCCGACCGTCATCGATCACGATCATGCGCTCAGCCAGGTCGATCAGGCTCAGGCGGTGAGTCACGATGACCATGGTCTTGTGCTGCATGAAGCTGCCCAGCCTCTCCTTGAAGTTGCTCTCCGAGGTAAAGTCCATCGAACTGGTCGGCTCGTCAAGCAGCAACACCGGAGGATCGAGGAGTACGGCACGGGCGATGGCCACGCCCTGGCGCTGCCCACCGGAGAGCGAAGCGCCGCGCTCGCCGATAACCATGTCATAGCCTTGGGGATGCCGGTTCACAAACTCCGTCAGGCCACCGACTTCAGCGGCGGTAACGATCGCCAGATCGTCGGCATAAGGCGCCCTCAGTGCGATGTTTTCGCGCAGGCTGCCGTAAAACAAAAGGGTGTCCTGTTCCACGTAGCCAACATTGCGCCTCAAGTCTGCGGGATCAAGCTGTCGCAGATCGACGCCGTCGAGAAACACCGCGCCTTCGGTCGGCTGATAGAGGCCGAGCATCAACTTGTGCAGGGTGGTCTTGCCCGAACCGACCCGCCCCAGCACCACTACCCGCTCGCCGGGCTTGATGCGGAACGAAACATTGCGCAGAACTTCCTGCGCAT
>CAIZHL010000366.1 GCA_903932755.1 uncultured beta proteobacterium | reverse complement strand
TGGGCGGTGCTCTTCCACGGCCGGCTTTGCACACCGGGCCGGCTGCGGCGGCGCGAAGCATGCTTCGCGAAACCCCGCCTCGCCCTCATGTACAACGACGTACATTCCGGTAGCTGCGCTCCGGCCGCACCCCGCTGCGGCCCGCTCGCTACGATCTCTTCACAAGCTCTGAGCCCGGATTGAACGCTTCCGCGCAGCCTCTCGCCGGCGTCAAGGTCGTCGAATTCGGCACCCTGATCGCCGGGCCTTTCTGTTCGCGCATCCTCGCCGAGTTCGGCGCCGAGGTGATCAAGATCGAAGCGCCGGGGGAGGGCGATCCGCTGCGCAAGTGGCGCAAGCTGTATCCGACCGGCGACGGCGAAACTTCGCTGTGGTGGTTCGTCCAGGCGCGGAACAAGAAGTCCGTCACACTAAACCTCAAGCATCCGGAGGGCATCGCCATCGCGCACAAACTGGTGGCGCAGGCGGATATCGTGATCGAGAACTTCCGGCCCGGCGTCATGGAAAAGCTGGGCCTGGGCTGGGAGGCGCTTTCCGCGCTGAATCCGGGATTGGTCATGGTGCGCCTGTCAGGATTCGGCCAGACCGGGCCGATGGCCAGCCAGCCGGGCTTCGGCGCCATCGGCGAGTCGATGGGCGGATTGCGCTACGTCACCGGCTTTGCCGACCGCCCGCCGGTGAAGACCGGGATTTCCATCGGCGATTCGATCGCGGCCTTGTGGGGCGCGCTGGGCGCACTGATGGCATTGCGCCATCGCGAGGTCAAGGGCGGAGCGGGGCAGGTAGTGGATGTCGCTCTCTACGAGGCGGTGTTCGCCATGATGGAAAGCCTGGTGCCGGAATTCGATGTCTTCGGTTTCATCCGCGAACGCACCGGCAACGTGATGCCCGGCATCACGCCATCGAATACGCATACGACCAAGGACGGCAAGCACCTGATCATCGGCGCCAACGGCGACGCGATCTTCAAGCGCCTGATGCAGGCCATCGGGCGCAACGATCTCGCCGGGGATCCGCAACTCGGCAGCAATGCCGGGCGCGATGCGCGGGCAGAGGAGGTCTACGGCGTGATCGACGCCTGGGTGGCCGCAAACGACGCCGAGAGCGTTTTGCGCATTGCAGCAGAGGCCCAGGTGCCTGCCAGCCGGATTTATTCGGTAGCGGACATGCTCGATGACCCTCAATATCTTGCCAGGGAGATGCTGAAAAAAGCACAACTACCTGATGGTAAAGAGTTTCTAGTTCCTGGAGTGGTACCGAAACTGTCCTTGACGCCGGGTGAGACCCGCTGGCTCGGGCCAAGCCTCGGCGAGCACACCGAAGAGGTGCTCAAACTCATCGGCTACCCCCCAGAAGAGATTGTTCGCTTTCGGAGCGATGGCATTATATAGTTGATTATTAACGATATTGTTTCGTTGCAACAATCAACGCCGATAAGTTGGCTCAGTCCGGGGCTTTAATCGCCACGCGAGATTCGCTACAATTGCAGACTTTCCGATTTCGCATTTGAGCATTCAGGGACTATTACCATGAGTTGTGACGATACAGTCGATTGCGGTCGGCGGCGTCTGCTGGTTGCCACGGCAGCCGCAGGCGGGGTTGCCGGAGTTGCCGCCGCCGTGCCCTTCGTGGCCAGCATGCTGCCCTCCGAACGGGCCAAGGCGGCCGGTGCGCCGGTGGAAGTGGATATCAGCAAGCTTGCCCCCGGTCAGATGATGACCGTCGAATGGCGCGGCAAGCCGGTCTGGATCATCAATCGCACCAAGGAAATGCTCGACTCCATGGCGAAGATCGGCGAGCAGTTGGCCGATCCCAAGTCCGACAAGAACATGCAGCCCGAGTACGCGAAGAACGCCACGCGCTCCATCAAGCCGGAAATCCTCGTCGCCGTTGGCATCTGTACCCACCTCGGCTGCTCGCCGACCGAAAAGTTCAAGACCGGTGCCGAATCGGGCGTCGATCCCAACTGGCCGGGCGGCTTCATCTGCCCCTGCCACGGTTCCACCTTCGACCTCGCCGGTCGTGTCTACAAAAGCAAGCCGGCGCCGGACAACCTTGAAATTCCTCCGCACATGTACCTTGGCGATGCCAAGCTCGTGATTGGCGAAGACAAGAAGGCCTGATGCGATGAGCAAAGTGAACGCCATATTGCAGGGGACGCTGAACTGGGTCGACGAGCGCTTTCCGCTGACGGCCAACTGGAAGGCCCATCTTGCCGAGTATTACGCGCCGAAGAACTTCAACTTCTGGTAC
>CAIZHL010000365.1 GCA_903932755.1 uncultured beta proteobacterium | reverse complement strand
GCCGCGCGCCAGATGCGCGAACTGCTGGCCGACATCGCCGCGCTCTCGCCCAAGGTCAGCGTGCGCGAGAATGGCACGGACGTCCGCAAGCCCTCGTTCTCCGTCGGACGCCCCGGCGAGGCCGCGCGCATCCGCTTCGCCGGCATCCCCATGGGCCACGAATTCACCTCGCTGGTGCTGGCCCTGTTGCAGACCGGCGGCCACCCGCCCAAGGTCGACGCCACCGTGATCGAGCAGATCAAGGGGCTCGGCGGCAAGTTCCGCTTCGAGACCTACATCTCGCTCTCCTGCCACAACTGCCCGGACGTGGTCCAGGCGCTCAACCTGATGGCCGTGCTCAACCCCGGCGTCGAAAGCGTGATGATCGACGGCGCGCTGTACCAGGACGAAGTGAGTGCACGCAAGATCATGGCCGTGCCGACCGTGATGCTGAACGGCGAAGCCTTCGGCCAGGGCCGCATGACCATAGAGGAGATCCTCGCCAAGGTCGACACCGGCGCCGCGGCGCGCGATGCGGCAAAGCTCAACGAGAAAGACGCCTACGACGTGCTCGTGGTCGGTGGCGGCCCGGCCGGCGCGGCGGCGGCGATCTACGCCGCACGCAAGGGCATCCGCACCGGCGTGGTGGCCGAACGCTTCGGCGGCCAGGTGCTGGATACGCTGGGCATCGAGAACTTCATTTCCGTGCAGCGCACCGAAGGCCCCAAGCTCGCCATGGCGCTGGAACAGCACGTCAAGGAATACGAAGTCGACATCATGAACCTGCAGCGCGCCGAAGCCCTGATCCCCGCCGGCGACGACGGCCTGGCCCGGGTGCAGCTCGCCAGCGGCGCCACGCTCAAGGCGAAAAGCGTGATCCTCGCCACCGGCGCGCGCTGGCGCGAAATGAACGTGCCCGGTGAAACCGACTACAAGGGCAAGGGCGTCTGCTTCTGCCCGCACTGCGACGGCCCCCTGTTCAAGGGCAAGCGCGTGGCGGTGATCGGCGGCGGCAATTCCGGCGTCGAAGCGGCGATCGACCTCGCCGGCATCGTCAGCCATGTCACCCTGCTCGAATTCGACACGGTGCTGCGTGCCGACGCCGTGCTGCAGGCCAAGCTCGGCAGCCTGCCCAATGTCACCATCATCACCAGCGCGCTGACCACCGAAGTCACCGGCGACGGCGAAAAAGTGAATGGCATCGCCTACACGGACCGCAACAGCGGCCAGGTCAAGCGCGTCGAACTCGAAGGCATCTTCGTCCAGATCGGCCTGCTGCCCAACACCGACTGGCTCAAGGGCACGCTGGCGCTGTCGAAGCGCGGCGAGATCGAAATCGACGCGCGCGGCCAGACCTCGCTGCCCGGCGTGTTCGCCGCCGGCGACGCGACGACCACGCCCTTCAAGCAGATCATCATCGCCATGGGCGAAGGCGCCAAGGCCAGCCTCTCCGCCTTCGACCACCTGATCCGCAGCCCGGCGCCTGTCACCGCGGCCGAGCCCGCCACCGTCTAGACATCAACCATCAAGGAGAACCACCATGAAAAAGAAGACCGCCGCCAAACCCGACAGCAAATACACGGCCTGGTACCTGCCAGATATCAACGGCCGCGAACCTGATTTCATCCTCTATTGCAAAGATACCGGTCTGACCATCTTCGAAGTCAAGGATTGGTCCCTTTTACAGATACAGGAAGCCAATCCCACCCATTTTATCAT
>CAIZHL010000364.1 GCA_903932755.1 uncultured beta proteobacterium | reverse complement strand
GCGGGCCATTGCTGTTGGCCGCAGGCGGCCCACCACCATGGTCATGACCTTCGCCCGCCCAAGCGGGCGCAGCAGTCATCGCAAGAATGAGAAACACGGCGGGAATCAAGTTGTATGGGCTCATGCGGCGCTCCCGAAAGCGTTTTTGCTTTTGTTACGCTGGGCGCGCACACGACGCCCAGTAGCAATCAGCAGGACGAGGCCAGCAAGTCCAGCGATGCTCCAAGTGAGATATTCCTTCCAGTCATGGCGATGGGCTTCAGCGACGGTGGCTTCAGCGTGCAGATCAATCTCCCCGGCTAACAAGTCACTTTCCGCGCCGGCCATTACCGTTACAGCAACGGAAGTGACACCGGGCTTGAGTTCCTGCGCCAAAGTGGCCTCAAATTCGCCTTCGGCGTGAGCTTCGACGGGAATCTTGATGCCTCCCAGTTCCAGTTCCAGTTTGGCATCCTTGACCGGGCTTCCATCGTCAAAGCGATCCAGATAAAGCGTGATCTGTTTGCCATTGACCACGCCAACTAGCTCGAACAGCTCAGATGCTGCTACGAAACGTGGCGCAGCAGGGCCAGCGCTGGCGGCAGGGGCCGCGCCGTGGTCGTGTCCTTCGCCAGCCCACGCCGTGGTCGCCGACAGGGCGAGGAAAGCCGCCCCCATCAGGGCGAGCAATAATTTCTTGAAACGGTTCATGTGCGAATTCCTCATGGCTATTCGGGGAGCAGGCCGAGGGCCTGACGTAATACGGATACCGCTGCGGCCATATCAATGCGCGTACGCGCAGCCTGGCGTTCGGCCTCGGCCGCTTCAAATTCAATACGCAATCGCGTTGGCAAATCGGTTTCACCCAAGTGGAAGGACTTCTCGAAGAAACCCTTCGACTCGCGCGCGAGTTGCACGCGCTTATCCGCCGCTGCGAGTTGCTGCCGGGCAGATTCGACGCGCACGCGGGCGGCCTCCAGATCAGCTATCTGGCGGTCCCGTTCAATTCGCAATTGGCCCTCAGCTTCGATAGCCTCGGCTCGGGCCAAGCCAGCCTTGGCCCGGTTACGGCTGTCAGAGCCAAACGGGAAGCGGAGTCCGATAGTTACTGTCTGTTGGTAGGGGTCGCCAGCCATGCCTCGGTCACGTGTTGTAGCGAGCGTCAATTCCGGATTGGCGCGCGTTTGGACTTCCGCCAACTCCGCGCCCCGTCTGGCGACTTCCGCACGATCAAGAAATTCGATGACTGCTGGATGTGAAGTATCCAGCGCGGCAAAATCAGCCGGGACGGCAGGTGTAGGCTCACCCGCATTGGAAATTTCAGTACCAAGTGAACCCGGTGCTCCCGGCACTATTCCGATCAGGGCACGCAGGTGTTGAGTCGTGGCGGCCAAAACGGAATTGGTTTCGGCCAGCGCAACCTCAGCTATTGCTGCCGCGCCGTCTGCCTGGTGCTGGTCGGAGCGGGCAAGATCGCCGGCATTCACGCGCCGGACGACATCCAAGGCCAACCGTCGGGCACCGTTCAAGCGCTCTTGTGCAAGTTCGTAATCGATGCGTGCGCGGTGCCATGCCCACCAGGTTTCGCGCACGGCGGCAGAAGTACGAAGTTGGGCAGCCAGGACTCGACTGGCAGTAGCTTTGGCTTCGGCATCGGCAAGAGTCGCCAAGCGCGAGCGCTCGCCGGGCAGCCATAAGGGCAAGGCGATGCCCGCGACGTATTCACGGCTACCTTGATTCTTGTTGAGCTGATCTGTCTTGGTGGCGACTTCCAGGGCCGGCGGCTCGGCTGTCCAACTGTCAGCACTTTGCCTGCGCGCCACGGCGGTCTCGCGTCGCGCTGACAGGGATTGCGCTTCCGGTTGGCGCGACCACGCCGCGTCAAATGCCTGCTTAAGTGTAAGTGGCGCCGGTTGCGCCCCAAGATTGCCAGCCGCTAGCACGCTTCCAATGGCAAAACAAAGGGTACGACTCAGCCAGCGATGATATTGTTTCTGATGCATCCGATTCTCCGATGATAAAAATGGCTCAGGGCCACGGGGGAGGAATCGGCGAGGCACGACCCGATGGGTCGGCAGGCAACGGACAGGTCAGGCGGTCACGTTACACGGGGGATGCGGGGGAACGCAGGTAAAAGCAAAGCCCGCCTCGCCGATCAGGCGAGGGGTGCCCAGTTTGGACGTTCGGGCTGGTAATGCTGGGAGGTATTTGGCCTTTGTCGATAGTCGTCGACAACAGCCGGGGCAGTCGAGCGAACTGAAGCTTGGGTTTCACCAAAGATCACCGCAGAACATCCTGCGTGGCAGACACCGCAGTCACTGTCGGTGCCACCGGACGCGTTGGCATCTGCTTTGTTACCGTGGCCAACATCGGACTTGTGCTGGTGATCGTGATGACCGAAATGCTTAGCGGCAGCTCCTGTCTCATGCTGGCAATAGACGCCAACCACCGCCCAAGCGAATTGAAGCGGCAGAAGTACCAACAGGAAAATAGCAAAGAGGCGACGCATGTATAAAACTATACCAGAATGATCGGGAATAGCTTGCGACTGACCGCCAAAATTGGCAAACCTCAAACGGCAGCTTCGCTTCCCACTCCGGACGCTGTTTTCACGAGGCCAAGTCAAAGCGGTCATTCAAGAGGTCATATTTTTAGGGCGCCGATGTCTCTTGATGGCCGAGTCAAGGCAGTGTCGAAATCAAATTGTTCGCCGAAATCCGGCCATTCAGGTGGGCTAGCGCACGCATCGACTATTCAAATTGAAAGGTTACATCGAGTGGCCGGATATGGCCGACTGTACGCAGTGGCTACCTCGCCCGAAAACGGCCGCACGAATCCCGTAAGGAGAAGCACGTGCAGCCGGCACTCAGGCAGCTAGATTTCGGTCTGCTCCGAGATCTCCAGCGCGTCATCTACCTCGATCCCGAGGTATCGAACGGTGCTTTCGAGCTTGCTATGACCAAGCAAGAGCTGAACGGCCCGTAG
>CAIZHL010000363.1 GCA_903932755.1 uncultured beta proteobacterium | reverse complement strand
CTTTTTGCCGCCGCTTATTACGAAGCTTTCCCGACGGCGTCGCTCTCAGCCCTCAACTTTTCGCCGGACACAGAATCCGCTGCATGGCCTCGGCGGCCTTGCACAGATCGGGAACGCAGGTCAGCAACTCGTCCAGCGAACGGCGCGCGGTCGGCGCATGGCAGGCGACCGCGGCCACCAGCTTGCCGTCGTTGCCGCGCACGGGAACCGCCACGGCGACCATGCCCAGCACGAATTCTTCATTGTCGATGCCCACCCCGCGGCGCTCTATCCGCTCCAGTTCCGCCTCGAGTTCGCGCCGATCCGTGATCGTGCGCGGCGCATGCCGCGGCAGCGGCATCTGATCCAGGATGCTGCGCCTGTCCAGCAGGGGCATCGACGCCAGGAACAACTTGCCGCTGGCGGTGCAATGCATCGGCACCCAGATGCCGGGTTCCAGTTGCATGCGCAGCGGCGCCGTCGTATCGATGCGCTCCACATAGAGCACGCGTCCGGCATCCGGCACCGTCAGGTTGCAGGTCTCGCCCAGTGCGCGCACCAGGTTGCGGAGAACCGCCCGGCACTCGCGCCGGATGTTGGAGCCGCGCAGCATCCGCAGCGCCAGGGTCGCCGAGCGCGTGCCGAGGACATAGCCGCGTTCGGCGGGCATGTGCAGCAGATAGCCATGCAGTTCCATCGAGCGCAGCAGGCGCATCAGGGTGCTTTTCGGCACCCGCATCATGGCGGCCAGCTGCGCCAGCGTCAGCGGCTGCGAGGCTTCGCTCAGGTGTTCGAGCACGGCCAGCGGCCGCAGCCGCCGGATGTCCTCGTTCGAATCGTCGTCGTCGCCTTCGGGCGTCGCCTCCGCGCCGGGCTCGACCCAGGCGGCCGTCCGGTAGCGACCCGTATCCGTCGTGCTGCGTTTGATGGCCGTCTCCCTTGCGGCTGCTTCCGCTCAGGCCCTGCGGATCAGGTGGCTTTCAAAGCGCACCACGCCGACGGTGGCTTCCGCCGCGGCCCGCGCCGCTTCGACCTGCAGCTCGGAGTCGACCACACCCCAGAGTTCCACCGCGCCGTCGGTGACGGTGACATTGACCAGATGCATCGGCAGTTCGGCTTCGTTCAGGGCTTTCAGCAACAGTTCGCGCAGGGCCGAGTCCTCGACGCGCACGCCCGTCGGCTTTTGCCACGTCGCTACGCCGCGCAGCAGGTTGGCGCGGCTGACGATGCCGACCAGCTTGCCGCCCTCCATCACGGGCACGCGCTTGATGTGGTATTTCTCCAGCATCGCCGCGATTTCGGTGAGGGGGGTGTCGGGCGCGACGGTAATCACGTCCTTGGTCATCACGTCGCGCGCGCGGCGACCGTACTCCTTCAAATAGCGCTCGGTCGGTTCTTCCGGCGTCGCCAGCAGGCGCAGCCACCACGATGGGCGACGGCGTGTTTCGGCTTCGGCGCGGTGCATGAGATCGCCCTCGCTGACGATGCCGACCAGCGTCCCGTCACCGGCAATCACCGGGATGGCGCTGATATGGGCGTCGAGCAGGGTGCGGGCGATATCGCCGACATCGGTTTCCGGTGTCACGGTCAGAATTGCCGTGGTCATGACGTCTTTGGCTAGCATTTTCGGATCTCTCCATTCTTCATAGGCGGAGCATCAGCGGTTTTGCGGTACCCGTTCCGCGCCGGAGCTTTTCGCGCGACGGCGCTCAATTGACGGTGACCATCCAGGTCGCCAGCTTCGGAAACGCCAGCACCAGGCCGACGCCCACCAGCTGCAGGATCATGAACTGGACCATGCCGGAATAGATCTGCTTGAGCTCCCATTGCGGCACCACGCCCTTCAGGAAATACGCCGAGAGCGCCACCGGCGGTGACAGCCAGGCGGTCTGCAGCGTCATCGCGACCAGGGTGCAGAACCAGATCAGGTCGATGTTCAGTGCATGGATGATGGGCAAGACGATGGGTACCACGATCAGCACGATGGGCACCCATTCGAGCGGCCAGCCGAGGATGAAGATCAGCCCCAGGATCACGATCAGCATCAGCGTCGGTGGCAGGGCCAGGCTGGTCAGCAGGCTGGCCAGGTACTCCGCGCTGCCCAGGCGCGAGAACACGGCGCCGAACAGGTTCGATGCCGCGACCAGCATCAGGATCATGCTCGACACCTCGAGCGACTGGTAGGCCGCGCGCCGGATCTTCGCCATGGTCATGCGCCGCGTCAGCAGGGTCAGGAAGAATACCGCGGCGCAACCCACCGCGCCGGCATCGGTCGGCGTCGCGATGCCCATCAGGATTACGCCCAGCGTCGCCATGATGACGACGATCACCGGCAGGACGCCGATCGCCAGATCCTTGATGACTGCGGTCATCGAGGTGGCGCGCATTTCCATCGGCAGCGCGGGGCCCAGCGCCGGATTCAGCCAGCAGCGCACCAGGCACCAGACGGTGAAGATGGTGGCCAGCAAGAGGCCGGGTATCACCGCCGCGGCGAACAGGTCGGTGGCCGGCACGCCGACCACGGGCCCCATCACGATCAGCATCACCGAGGGCGGAATCAGGATGCCCAGCGTGCCGCCGGCGGCGATCGCGCCGGCGCTCAGCTTGGCATCGTAGCCGCTCTTGATCATGGCCGGCCCGGCCATCACGCCGAGCAGGGTGACGGCGGAGCCGACGATGCCGGTGGCCGCCGCAAAAATCGTCGCCGTGATCAGCACCGCGAGATACAGCGAGCCGCGGACTCCGGCCAGCAATTGCTGGATGCCGGTGAACATGCGCTCCATCAGGCCCGACTGCTCGAGCAGAAAACCCATGAACAGGAAGAAGGGGATCGACGCGAGTATCGTGTCCTTCATTACCGAGAAGGTCTGCAGCACGGCGAGGTCGAAGACCATCGGGCCGAAGGCGACGAAGCCGGCGCCGAGCGCGACGGCGCCCAGCGTGAAGGCGATCGGGAAGCCGATGAAGATGGCGCCGAACAGGGCCACCAGGGCCAGCAGGCCGAAGAGTTCGTTGCTCATACGGCCTCCTTGCCGGGGAGTGCCGCAACCCCGCCGTCGGCCCAGCGTCCGCTGATCGCGGCATCGAGGCTCTTGCAGAATTCGGAGACGCCCTGGATCGCCAGCAGCAATCCGGTGAGCGGCATGGCCAGCTTGAACGGCCAGGTGATCGGCATCCACGGGCTGCTGACGAAGCGTTCGCCGGTTGTGAAGGCCTTGAGGAAATAACCCCAGCCGAAATACAGAAAAATCGCGGCGAAGGGCATGAACATCACCACGTAGCAGATCGCATCGACGATGCCCTGGCGACGCGGCGACCATGCGCCGTAGAACGAATCGGTACGGATGTGTCCCTTGCGCTGCAGGGTGTAGGCGGCGCCGAGCATGAAGTAGGCGCCGTACAGCATGAAGGTCATGTCATAGGCCCACAGCGTCGGGGAATCGAACACGTAGCGCGCCGTGACCTCGTAGGCGAGCGACAGCACCATGGGCAGGATCAGCCATGCCGTCAGCTTGCCGGTCCAGATGGCGATGGGGTCGAGCGCGTGTGCGATGCGCAGCAGTTTCGAGGGTTGTCCGGTCATGGGTCGTGTATCCGTGGGTGATCCTGCAGGCAGGCGCGGTGCACGGCGTCCGCCGTGCACCGTCCGGGCCGGGTTGCGAGTTACTTGCTGCCTACCGCTTCGGAACCGATGCCGTAGTACAAGCCGTTGATCTTGGTCCAGTAGGGCACCACGACCTTGGCATAGGCGCGCTGCGACTCGAGGACTTCCTTGAACAGCGGATTGCGTGCCGCCTCGCGGTCATACACGAGGTTGGTGGCCTTCTGGAAAGCCGCGAAGAACTCCTTCGGCGTGTCATGCACGGTGACCTTGTGCTCCTTCTGCAGTTTCTCCAGAGCTTTCGCGTTGCGGTCCACGTTGAAGGCATAGGTCTCGGTGATGGTGGCCATCACCGCGCCCTCGATCACGGCCTTCAGGTCTGCCGGCAGCTTGTTCCAGACCGTCTTGTTGATCAGGATCTCGCCGACGTCGGTCGACTGGTGCAGGCCCTGCAGGTAGTAGTGCTTGAACACGTTGTGGAAGCCGAGGATCATGTCGTCCGCCGGGCCGATCCACTCGGCGGCGTCGATCACGCCGCGCTGCGCTGCCGGAACGATCTCGCCGCCCGGCATGGCCACCGCGTTGATGCCCATTTCCTTGAAGATCTCGCCGGTGAGTCCCGGGGGCGAGCGGTACTTCATCTTCTTCATGTCGGCGATCGAGCTGATCGGCGTCTTGAACCAGCCGAAGGGGTCCGGACCCATGGGCTGCATCATGAAGGGCTTGATGTTCATCTTCAGGCCGGACTCGTAGAGTTTCTCGTAGAGGGCATTGCCGCCGCCCTGCGACAGCCAGGCCATGTGCGACAGCTGGTCCATGCCGGTGCCGGAGCCTGCCGCCGGATTCGAGAACAGGGCTGCCGCGCTGTTCTTGCCCGACCAGTAGTGCGTCCATGCGAAACCGCCATCGACCACGCCCTTGTCAACCGCGTCGAGGATTTCGAAGGCATTGACCACCGCGCCGTCGGGCAGGATTTCCATCTTGACGCGGCCGTTGGACATCTTGTCGACGCGATCGCCGAAGCGCTTCATCAGTTCGAAGTAGATGCTCGCGGTCGGAACCGCCGTCTGGATCTTCATGCGCGTCACTTGCTGGGCCTGCGCCAGGCCGCCTGCGGTGACCAGCACCGCAGCGACCGCGCCCATCATCAGTTTCCGTATCAAAGTCGCCATCATTGCCTCCTCCGTTATTTAAAAAACCGGAACCCCGGACCCGGCGGGTCGCAATGGCTCCACTATTGCCTCATGGGCAATTCTTTACATGCCAGCATCCTGGCGAATCATGTCGGCCGCCTTCTCGGCGATCATCACCGCCGGCGCGTGGGTGTTGCCCGAAACGATCTCGGGCATGATCGAGCAATCGACGACGCGCAGGCCGCTGATGCCATGCACGCGCAGCCGCGGGTCGACCACCGCCATGCCGTCGATGCCCATCTTGCAGGTGCCGGCCGGGTGGTAGATGGTCTGGCTGTAACGGCGCGCGGCGTCGAGCAGTTCCGCATCGGACTGGAACTGCGCCCCCGGCACGTACTCCGAAATAATGTGCGGCGCCAGCGAGGGCGCCTGCGCGATGCGGCGCGCGACCTTTATGCCGCCGATCGCCACCGCATGGTCGCGCTCGTCCGACAGGTAGTTCGGGTGGATCGCGGGATAGCTCAGCGCGTCGGGCGACTTGATCTCGATGCGGCCCCGGCTGTAAGGGCGCAGTTGGCAGACCGAGGAAGTGAAGGCCGAGAATTTGTGCGCGCCTTCGCCCGGCTTGTCGGCGCTCAGCGGCTGCATGTGAAACTGGATGTCGGGCCGGGTGACGTCGGGCCCGGAGCGGGTGAAGATGGCGACCTGGCTCGCCGCCAGCGTCAGCGGGCCGGTGCGGTTGAAGGCGTACTGCATGCCGACCCACAGCCGCCCGAGGTAGCTGTTGACCTCGTCGTTCAGGGTTCGCTCGCGGGTCTTGAACACCAGCCGTATCTGCAGGTGGTCCTGCAGGTTTTCGCCGACGCCGGGCAGGGCATGGACCACCGGCACACCGACCCGCGCGAGCAGCTCTGCCGGACCGACGCCGGAACACTGCAGCAACTGCGGCGAACCGATGGCGCCTGCGGCCAGGATCACTTCCGCGGCGGCGCGCACCTGGTGGCGTTCCCCGCCCTGGACATATTCCACGCCGACGGCGCGCCGGCCTTCGAACAGCACGCGGGTGGTCTGCGCCCGGGTCTTGACGGTTAAGTTGCGGCGCTTGCGGGCAGGGCGCAGAAAGCCGCGCGCCGTACTCCAGCGCAAGCCCTTGTGGGCGGTCTGCTGGAAATAGGCCACGCCTTCCTGCACGGCGCCGTTGTAGTCCTCGTTGAAGGGAATGCCGATATCCCGTGCGCCGGCGATGAAGTGGTCGGCGATCGGACGCCGCAACCTGAGGTCGGAAACCTTCAGCGGCCCGCCGACTCCGTGGTATTCGCTGGCGCCGCGCTCCTGGTCCTCGGATTTCTTGAAGTAGGGCAGGACATCGGCGTAGCCCCAGCCCGGATTGCCCAGCGCAACCCAGCGCTCGTAGTCTTCGCGCTGGCCGCGCACGTAGAGCAGGCCGTTGAGCGAACTGGAGCCGCCCAGCACTTTACCGCGCGGCCACTGCAGCTGGCGATTGGCGATGCCGGGATCGGGCTCGGTGAGGTAGCACCAGTCCAGTTTCGGGTCGTGCATGGTCTTGAAGTAACCGACCGGGACGTGGATCCAGGGATTCCAGTCTTCGCCGCCGGCTTCGAGCAGCAGAACGCGGGTTTGCGGATTCTCCGACAGCCTGTTGGCCAGGACGCAACCTGCCGATCCGGCGCCGACTACGATGTAGTCGAAAACTTCGGCCATTCCCGCTTCCTCCGTGTCGTGCGCCTCCGTGAAGTCGCACATACTTATTATTATGAAACGATACGTTTCAATATTGATGAAGTGAACTATCACAGCAATCGGTATTCGCTGGCAACAGAAATCGCCAGGGAAGGCGGCAAATGAAACGAATTCGGCATCGGCGACGTCAAAATGCCGCTTTGGCAGGGTCCGGCGTCCACGCCGGATTACCGACCGCTCTGCAAGGTGGTCGCGGCCATGAGCTCGGGCAGCTTAAGGCGCTGCACCTTGCCCGACGGGCCTTTCGGCAGCTCCGTGACGAAACAAAACTGCCGCGGCGTCTTGTAACTTCCCAGCGCGTCCTCGCAGTAGTCGCGCAATTCCGCCTCGGAACAGGTCTGGTTCTGTTTCAGTACCACGCAGGCCATGATCTCCTGGCCGTAGTTGTCGTCGGGAATGCCGACCGCCGCGGCTTCGAGCACGGCGGGGTGCAGCAGCAGGGCTTCGTCGATCTCGCGCGGCGCGATGTTCTCGCCGCCCTTGATGATGAGTTCCTTGATGCGGCCGGTAACGAAGACGAAGCCGTCGCCATCCATGTAGCCGAGGTCGCCGGTGTGCAGCCAGCCGCCGGCATCCAGCGTGCGCGCGGTCTCCGCCGGGTCCTTGTAGTAGCAGCTCATGACGTTGGCGCCGCGCACCATGATCTCGCCCACGGTGCCCGCCGGCGCCGCAGCACCACTGGCATCGATGATCTTCGCCGCGTTGCCGTAAGCCGGACCGGGGCTGCCCACCTTGCGCCGTGCCGGCTCGAGCGGATTGGAAAAGCAGGGCGCGGCGGTTTCGGTGAGGCCCATGGTCTCGATGATGCCGATGCCGAACTTCTGTTCGAAGGCCAGGTGCTGCGCCGGCGGCAGCGGCGCCGAGGCCGAGCGGCAGAAGCGGATCGCCGAGGCGTCGAGCCCGAGCGTCGCCAGGTCGGGGCCGTTCAGCAGGTAGGCGATCATGGTCGGCACCACGTTGATCCAGGTGCAGCCGTGGCCGACAGCGGTCTGCCAGAAGCTCGAGGCGCTGAAGCGCTTGGGCAGCACCAGGCTGCCGCCATGCACCAACGGGGCGGTGGCGGTAACCACCTGGGCATTGATGTGGTACAGCGGCAGCACCGCCATCACGCGGTCGGCGGGGCCGAGTTCATGCGCGGCGGAAACGAAAGCCCCGCCGGAGACTACGGCGCGCTGCGCCAGCACCACGCCCTTGGGCTTGCCGGTGGTGCCGGAGGTGTACATCATCAGCGCGGCCTCTTCCTCGCCCGGGCTGTCGGGCAGGGCCGTATCCGCCTCCACTGCCGGCAGGAATTCGGCGGCATCGACCTCGCACACGACCATGCGCGGCGGCTTTGCCAGCCCCGCCGCGGCCTGTTGCAGGCGCTCGACCTGGTCCGGCGCGACGAACACGATTTCGGCGTCGCTGTGTTCCAGCACGTAGGCCAGCTGTGAGGGCTGGGCCAGCAGGTTGAGTGGCGTGACACAGTAGCCGCCGTACATCGCGCCGATGAAAAGGCGGCAGGTCTGGTAGCCGTTGGGCATCAGCAGCGCCACCTTCGCGCCGGGGCGAATGCCCTGGCCGAGCAGCCAGCCCGCCAGCCGGCGTGAGGCGGCTTGCAGTCCGGCGAAGCTGAGGTGCAGGCCGCTTTCCGGCGCGATCAGGTAGACCGCCTCGGGGCGCAGCTGCGCCTGGTGGTCGACAAGGGCGCGGATGGTGCGCAGCATGCCTATCTGCCGTGCTTGCGGAAATGCTCGCCGAAGATCTCCTCCAGCGCGGGTTCGCGCGGCGCGATCCGGCGTGAGATGCGGGTGATGTTGAGGTAGTGGCGGTAGTTCATGTTGTCGGAGAAATTGTTGCGGCCCCAGGTGCCGCAGCCCATCGACAGCGAGAAGGGCAGGCCGTTGTCGAAGCTGCCGCCGGTGGCGTAGCAGTGGATCTGGTTCACGATCACGCGCGATACCGGCAGTTCGAGGCCGAGGCGCAGGATGTGATCGTCATCGGCGCTGTGGATGCTGACCGAATGTCCCGCGCCCTGAAAGCCGTAGATCTCGGCGACGATGGCGCAGGCGTGGTCGAAATCGCGCGCCCGATATACGGTCAGCACCGGCGACAGCTTTTCGCCGGAGTAGGGAAAGTCCGGTCCGGTGCCGGTTTCCTCGACCATCAGGAAGCGGGCGCTCTGCAGGGCCTCGCGTTCCAGCCCGGCGATCTGTGCGATGCGCGGCGCGTCCTGTGCCGTCACCTGCGCCGCCAGCTTGCCTTCGGGCCACATCACGGCCTGCAGTTTGGCTTTCTCGTCCGCGGTGAGCAGCACGCCACCGGCCGCCGTCAAAGCAGCCATGGCGCCCGCATGCACGGCGTCCACGATCACCACGCTGTTCTCCGAGGAGCAGCTGGTGGCGTTGTCGAAGGTCTTGGAGCGGGCGATCGCCGCGGCAGCCTCGGCGAGATTGGCCGAGGCGTCGATGATGCTGGCGACATTTCCGGCGCCGACGCCGAAGGCCGGCGTGCCGCTGGCGTAGGCCGCACGCACATTGGCCTGCGACCCGGTGGCCACTACCAGGTCGGATTGCCGCATCAGCGCATGCGTCGCGTCCTTGGTGATCGGTGCCGGCAGCATCTGCACCAGGTTCGGCGGCGCGCCGACCTTGGCCAGTTCCGCATTGACGTAGCCGACCAGCGCGGCGCAGGTCGAGGCGCCCTTGGGCGAAGGTGCCACGATCACCGCGTTGCGGCCCTTGAGCGCGTTGATGATCTTGTTCGCCGGCGTCGCACCCGGATTGGTCGAGGGCGTAATCGCGGCGACCACGCCCACCGGGCGCGCGATCTCGACGATGCCCAGCTCCGGGTACTCGGCGATGACGCCGACGCTTTTCGCGCCCTTGAGGTCGCGCAGCAGGCCCAGGGTCTTGCGATGGTTCTTGGTGACCTTGTCCTCGACCACGCCGAGGCCCGTGTCCTTTACCGCCATTTCGGCCAGCGCCCGGTTGCGTCCGGGTTCCATGATCGCCCAGCCGGCCGCCGTGACCACCGCGTCGACGGCAGCCTGGTCAAAGGTTTCGTACCGGCGCTGCGCAGCGCGCGCAGCCTCGATCAGGGGGGTGACTGCCTTGTCCATTGCTCTGCTGCCTTTCTGTTGCTGTACGGAGTCAAGTTGAGACCGAAGGATTGATTCCGTTCGTCATCCCGGGCTTGACCCGGGATCCAGAAACGACCGCCGACTGGATTCCGGCGTTCGCCGGAATGACGAACTCAAGCATCTGATTCTGCCTTTCTGCCACTAGCTGCCGCTGCGCCGGGTTTTCTCGCGCAGCTGGCGCTGTATCGGATACACCAGCGCGACGACAGCCAGGACCATCACGACCGCGCTGATCGGGCGTCCGAACAGCACCGTCCAGTCGTTGCCGTGGCTGACCATCATGGTCATGAAGGAGCTTTCGGCCAGCGGGCCGAGGATCACGCCCAGCACCATCGGCGCGATGGGGAATTTGAACTTCTCGAACAGGTAGCCGAGGATGCCGAAGGCGGTGATGACGTACAGGTCGGAGAGGTTGTTGCGCGCGGCGAAGGCGCCGATGAAGCAGAACATCACGACGAAGGCCGAGACCACCGCCTCGGGCAGTTCGAGCACCTTGACCAGCGGCTTGATGGCGAAGTAGCCGATGATGCACATGCCGATCACGCCGAGGAACATCGAGGCGAACACAGCATAGACGAAGGGCCCCGAGGTGACGAAGACCTGCGGCCCCGGCTGCATGCCGTGCAGCAGGAAGGCGCCGAGGATGATCGCCGTGGCGCCGCTGCCGGGGATGCCCATGGTCAGCAGCGGAATCAT
>CAIZHL010000362.1 GCA_903932755.1 uncultured beta proteobacterium | reverse complement strand
TGCAGCTCGTCGTAGATGTTGTTGCGCGAATAATCGACCGGGTTGATCACGTCGAGCACGCGGAACAGGTCGGTGCGACCCCAGACCACCTGCTGCTTGCCGAGCTGGAAGTTCCAACTGCGGCCATCGGCCATCGGCAGCTTGGCGACGACGAAGGCCTCGCGGATGAAGTCGAGCCGGTCGTTGAACTCCGGCGATGCGAGCTCGTGCGAGTTGGCATCCATGTAACCCTTGATGCAGCCCCGGCTGTCGTAATCGCAGGGCGCCTGCGGCACGCCGAAGGCGACGCCGCCTCCCTGCTTGTGCAAGTTGCTGCCGAGAACGATCATGCCGTCGTTCGGGTTGTTGACGAGGACACCTGCCGCATTAAATAATGGAAGAGGCGGAACCCCAGGGCCGCCATGGGGGTACGGTCCAGCCGGAAAGGGACCTATAGCGGAACTCTCCAACATTATCGGCCCGCCCGCGTTCTTGCCGTACTCGTCGGAGTTCAGCTTGTACACGCCGTCATAGGTGCCGCGAAACTTGGTGCGCAGCTTGATGCTGGAGAAGGTGCCGTTGCCGCCAAAATCCTTGTCGGCCTCGACCTGCAGGGTGTTGCGGAACTTCGACAGTCCCACATCCCGGCGGGCGCGGGTGTCGTTCTCGTAGAAGGTGTCTACCCGCCAGTCCTGCCCGCCCGAACTGCCCATGTCGGGCAGGTTGTCCGCGGCGCGAACCGCGCTCGCGCCAAAGCCGACCAGTAGCGCAGCGCTTGTCGCGGCTGCCAGCGGCTTCAACCTGAATGAATAGTGCTTCTGCATTGTCTCGCTCCTCGTTTTATTGGACTTGGGCCGCGACCTTCACTTCGCTGCCTGTCTCTTGAGCATCGGCGGACCAGACCTCCCGCCAGATACCTCCTCGCTACCCTTGCTAACCCATGTCCCGGATACCACCCCGGTCGAACACTTCCGGCAAACATCGGGAGAACCTACTCCCCTGCGGCAAAATCCATACATTAATTACGGTTATTGTGCTATCAATTAAATATTTTGTTGCATTTATGGGACCGTTGCCGGGGCTTGGCCCACTTGCAGCACGCCGTCTTCATCCAGATAGGCATTGGTGATGAAACGCGGCTTGAAGATCATCACCCAGGCCGGCATCAGCAGCAGTGCCGCGAGCGCGTTCAGGATCAGCATGATGCTCAGCAGCAGGGCCGAATCGGACTGAAAGCGCAGGTCGGAGAGGAATACCCACATGATGATGCCGGCGACCAGGGTGGCCGCCGTAAACGTGACGGCGAATCCTGTGGTAGCCAAGGCCTTCATGATCGCCGCAGGCAGGTCGCGCAGGGCCGCCATCTCCTCGCGGATGCGGTTCATGATGTAAATCGCGTAGTCGATGCCGACGCCGATGCCGACGGCGATCACCGGCACGGTATTGATGTTCACGCTGATGTTGTTGATGCCCATGTAGGCATAGGTCAGGATGGTGGCGAAGATCATCGGCAGCACCATCAGCCAGCCGGCGTGCAGCGATCCGTAGAAGGCCATGACGAACAGGAAACTGAGGAACAACACCAGCGGCACGACCAGCCGGTTGTCGTCGAAAACGGCATCGTTGATCGCCGCATTGACGCCGATAACGCCGCCGCCGAGCAGAATCTGGAAGTCCTTGACCCCCAGGCTCTCGACTTTGGCAATGCCTTCCCGGGCCAGGGCGACGGCGCGCTGGATGGTTTCCGCCTGGTGGTCCTTGTAGAAGAACACCATGTTGGCATCGGTACCGTCCGAATTGAGGAACTCGTTGAGGGCGCCCGGAATCGGGCTGCCGGCCATGTAGGCGAACATCAGGCCGCCGACTTCGGCCGCCGAATCGGGAATCTGGTACCAGCGCGGTTCGAC
>CAIZHL010000361.1 GCA_903932755.1 uncultured beta proteobacterium | reverse complement strand
TCACTCTCGAGGAAGAAAACACCATGGAACAACCGATCATTTCCGGCATCGCCTTCAATCGCGACGAGGCCAAGCTGACCGTGCTCGGCGTGCCCGACCGTCCCGGCATCGCCTACCAGATCCTCGGCCCGATCGCCGAGGCCAACATCGACGTCGACATGATCATCCAGAACGTCGGCCACGACGGCACTACCGACTTTTCCTTCACCGTCAATCGCGGCGAGTTCGCCCGCGCCAAGAAGATGCTGGAAGACCAGATCAAGCCCCACGTCGGCGCCCGTGCCATCGACGGCGACAACAAGATCTGCAAGGTTTCCGCGGTCGGCGTCGGCATGCGTTCGCACCCCGGTGTCGCCAGCAAGATGTTCCGCATCCTGGCCGAAGAAGGCATCAACATCCAGATGATCTCGACCTCCGAGATCAAGATATCGGTGGTGGTCGACGAGAAGTACCTCGAGCTGGCCGTGCGCGTCCTGCACAAGGCTTTCGAACTCGATCAGCCGGCTTGAGACCTTTCTGACTTCTGCCCGCGACCCCGGCTCCGTGCCGGGGTTTCTGTTTGCGAGCTCAAAAAATGCCGGCCGCCAACCCGGTCGCCAGGATGGCCCCCAACTCCCTGCAGCGATCCAGTTGCGCCGCACCAATCGCCTTCGGCGCGAGTATTGCCTCCGGCGTTTGCGCATGGGTGCACACGACAAGCGGCGCGGCTACCGGGCGCAGCCGCCAACCGGTTGCGATGCGTTCGATTTGCCGTGCCGCGTTCTGTCCGTCGCTGCCGGCGCAGATCAGCGCCGCGTATGGCCTGCCGTCGATCCGCTCCAGTACCGGGTAATAGCAGCGGTCGAAGAAATCCTTCATCAGACCCGATATCGCGCCAAGATTCTCCGGCGTTGCAAAGGCGTAGCCGTCGGCATTCAGAACATCAGCGGCACTCGCTGCGGACGCGTGCAGCAGTCGGGTTGCCGTGCCGGCTTCAGTCGCAGCGCCTTCGATCAGCGCACGCGCCATCTGCTCGCTGCCTCCGGTCATCGAGTGAAATACGACGAGCAGGGTTTTCATTTCGGTTTCAGCCGAAGCAGGCAGGCCGCTGGAGCCGCTTCAGTCGTAGCCGGACAGGAAATAGCTCACTGCCCAGATTTCGTCCTCGGTCATCTTCGATGCCACCGAATGCATCAGCATCTGATCCGTGGTTCGGGACTGTTCGGCAAAACGGCGCAACTGGATGGCCAGGTAGCGGGCATGCTGCCCCGCCACGCGAGGCAGCAGCCTGGCGCCGCGAGCGTGGTCGCCGTGGCAGACAACGCAGGCCGAAATTCCCCGCTCCGGGCTGCCGGTCATGTAGAAATTCCGGCCAGCCTCGATCAAGGCCGCGTCCTGCCTTGTGGCCGGAACCAGTTGCTGGCTGCTGAAATACTGCGCCAGGCCTTCGATATCGTTACCGGTCAGCCCGGCCATCTCCTTTTCCATTTCCGTACTCTTGCGAGCCAGGGTTTTGAAATTGAACATTTGGCGCACGAGATAATCGGCGTTTTGTCCCGCCAGTTTGGGAAACTCCGCATTTGAACTCTGTCCGGTCGGGCCGTGACAGACACTGCAGCGGGTTTTGACGAGTTCGTTGATCCGCTCCGGGGTCGGGGAAGCTGCGGTGGCAGTGCCGCAAGTGAGCGCAATTGCAACGAGTGCCATCTTCCGTATCAACGCCAGTTTCATTGCTCGGTCCTCGCTAGGGGGCAGGTGCCATTTTGAATCAGAAGCAATCCCGGTTCCAGTGCCTCAGTTTCCATTCCCTATGAGTTGCCTGAGATTCTCGATCCGCTCTTCGCCGCCGGGGTGGGTACTCAAGAACGGGATTGCCGTGCCGCTGCCAACCATCAGCAGGCGCTGCTGCAGGCGAAGTGCCCCGGCTTCGGCAAAGCCCGCGCGGCGCATGTATTCGAGCCCGACGCGGTCGGCCTCGCGTTCGTCGTCGCGGCTGTATGCCTTGTCCGCAAGCGCGACCGAGGCATCGGCGGCGACGCTTGCAAAGGGCAAGCCCATCACGGAAAGCACCACGCCGGCGATGGAACCGGCGACTTCGGCCTTTTCGCGGCGGTCCTGCTTTACGCTCAGATGTTCGAGTCGCAGGTGAGCCAGTTCATGCCCGAAAAGCGCTGCCCAGGCATCCTGGTCGGCAGCCAGCAGCCGGATCATGCCCAGGCTGATTGCAATCGTCGGTTGTTTGTCGTTGAAAAAGGCAAATGCGTTGACGCTGCCTGCGGCGGTGACCACGAGTTCCGGCATCGGCCCTTCGCCCCCTGCGCGCAGGATCTTCTCGCCCGTCGCCAGAATGTCCTGCGCCAACCGGGTTTCGATGGCCGAATGGACACCCCGCGAGTTGCGCAGCAGGATTGCCGGCTGATCTTGTTTCGCCAGTTCTTCCAGGCGCCAGACTTCCATCTCCCCGTGGGCGGGTGCCTGGGCGCTGCTCTGGGGCTGCGTGGTGCGCTGTCCGGTCTGTGATCCGGGCGCCGCGCAGCCGGCCAGCAAAAGCAGGGCGGCGACCCGAATCGAAAGCGCCATGCCGGTCATTCCGGTGCCTGTACCATGGGAGCTTGCATGTTGTTTGCTCTGGTTTGCCTTCTCAGGACTATTGTGCGGCTGTGGATTGTGGAACATTATTTGCGTCTTGGCCACTTGGAGCGAGCCATCACGCCGTGCAGGAAATCGAGCCGGGAAAGGATTATTTTGGAAACAGCGGCATCATGAAGGGGCTCGGCCGACTGCACGACATCAGGATATGGCTGCGCCTGGTCGTCGTCATCCTTGTCGGTACCATTAGTGCCGGCGGCGGGCTGGTGTACTGGTCCACGCTGCAACAAAAGAAAATCGCCGTCGATCAGGCCCGGGATTTCGCCCAGAGCGTGCACCAGATGACCATGGCGGGTCTCACCGGCATGATGATTACGGGGTCGATCGCCCAGCGCAACGTTTTCCTCGATCAGATTCGCGACAGCAACCATATCGAGTCGCTGAAGGTTTTTCGCGGGCGCGCGGTTGTGCAGCAGTTCGGCGCAGGACTGGCCGGCGAATTGGCCGATACCGCGGCTGAGCGCGCAGTGCTGGATACCGGCACGCCTTATTTCCAGGTTTTCGCCGGTGCCGACGGCGACGAGAAGCTGCGTGCCATCCTGCCCGCGGTAGCACTGGAAAGCTACCTCGGCAAGAATTGCCTCAATTGCCACAAGGTGGCGTCGGGTACCGTGCTGGGTGCCGTCAGCATGGAAATCTCCCTGGCCAGGGCCAACCAGACAGTGCGCGTGTTTGCCGCCAGCGCGCTGGGCGCGGCAGCCATTCTTTGCCTTCCCCTGGCTTTGTTCATCTGGTACTTCATCACGCACTGGGTTACCCGGCCGCTGGCGCACATGACCGAGGGGCTGACCCGGATCGCCGCAGGCGATCTGGAGGAAACGTCGCCGCTGCCGCGTGGTGGCGACGACGAAATCGGCCAGGCCACGGCAGCCTTCAACAAGGTCATGGACAAGGCCCGGGAGCTTCTATCCGAACAGCGCCTGTCGCGCATAGTCTTCGAAAATTCACTGGAGGGAATCACCGTCACCGATGCCGAGTCGCGGATCCAGGTGGTCAATCGGGCTTTTACCGAAACCACCGGCTACAGTGCGGAAGAGGTCGTGGGACTGACACCGTCGATTCTCAAGTCGGGAAGGCAGGACGATGCGTTTTATCGCGAGTTCTGGCGGGAACTGCTGGAGAGGGGCGAGTGGCGGGGGGAAATCTGGAACAAGCGCAAGAATGGAACGATGTATGCCGAATGGCTTACCATCAGCGCGGTCAAGAACAGGCTCGGCGTGGTCGAGCACTATGTGGCCATGTTCTCCGACATTACCGAACGCAAGAAGCAGGAAGAGATCATTACCTTTCAGGCCTTCCACGACGCGCTTACCGGACTGCCGAACCGCATCCTGTTTCTCGATCGCCTCGAGCAGATGCTGGCGCAGGGAAAACGTTCGGGGGCGCGCACGGCTGCCGTCATGTACCTGGATCTGGATCGCTTCAAACAAATCAACGACACATTGGGACATGAAGCCGGCGACGAGTGCCTGAAAGAAGTGGCCCGCCGCCTGCGCCAGTGCGTGCGCTCATCGGATACGGTGGCCCGCATGGGTGGCGATGAATTCACCATCCTGTTGCCCGAAATTGCAGAGAACGGCGATGTTCGCGCGGTAGCTCAAAAAATCCTCGATGCGATGAAGGCGCCCCTGCTGCTGGCCGGGCAGGAGCTGATCATTACCACCAGCATCGGCATCAGCCTTTTCCCGCGCGACGGGCGCGATGGGGAAACCCTGCTGAAGCATGCAGATGCGGCCATGTATCGGGTCAAGGGCAGCGGCCGGGCCGGCATGTTCTTCTTTGTCCCGGATTTGATGAACGGCATGTCGCGTGAAGCAAGGTCGTAAGCCGTGACGGGCCATGCGATTGCGGATCGACAGCTTTCCGTAGAATACGGCGAACTAACAGTGCGAGGTGGATGATCGTGGGTTTGACGCAGTGGCGCAGCGAGTACTCCCTGGGTATCGACGAGATCGACAGCCAGCACAAGGGTTTGATCAGTTGCATTTCCTCCCTTGAGAAGTCAATCGAAGATCCCGACGAGAAGCAGCGCTAGGCCGCCATCCATTACGCCATCGTCCAGCTTTCCGATTACACCCGAATCCATTTCACCGTCGAAGAAAGCCTGATGCGGGTTCTCGCATATCCCGATATTGATGCGCACATCGCCCAGCATGGCGTATTCATTTCCTACCTGAAGGACATGGAGCGCAAGTCGATCACCCACGACGTCAGGGAAGAAGAGGTCGTCAGCTTCCTGCGCAACTGGCTGCTGCAGCACATCATGGTTGATGACAAACGCTATGCGGCCTTCTTTGCTCAGACCAGGCTGGGGCGTCAATCCTGAGGGCTGAAAGTCGGCGCTGGCGGTACGGCGCCTAGCGGGTCGCCCCTGTCTGCCCGGCCGCCGTGGCCCGCAAGGGATGGAACGCGCGGTTTACGTAGTCGGCAACCGCCGCGATCTCCTGCGGCGAGAGAACGTTCTTCCAGGCCGGCATTGAGGTATTGGGCAATCCATCGCGCACCACGCCGACGAAGTGTTCCCGCGTGATGCGGCCCATGAAGTCCGCGTCGCGCAGGTTGCGTGGATGCGGCTCGAGAAAACTGCCGATCCAGTTCTTGCCGGTGCCGTCGGCGGCATGACAGAAGGCGCAGTTGGCCTGGAACAGCTTTTCCCCCTTGCGCTCCCGTTTCGTCAGGTGTTTCAGCCGGGGAGGGATGTCATGCAAGGCATATGGGCTGGCGCTTGCGGTGGCATCGACCTTCGGCGGCACGGTGAAGGAAAAGTTGTTGCGCGGATAGGAGAGCGGACGTGCCTCCCAGACCGCTTCCTGGTCGCCCGGAGCGCCCCGGTCATGGCAACTGATGCAGCTTTCGAGAAACAGCCGCTTGCCGCGCGCCTGTTCCGCGCTGAGGGTTTCCCAGGGTTGGGAAAGCGATATGGCGCCTGTTGCAAAGGGGAATGCGACGGCATAGCGCTCATGATCCGGCCAGCCGTTTGCTGCCGTGTGGTAGTGGGTATTGACCGACTTCCTGACCACGAATTCATCGAAAACAAAGCGCGCGACTGCCCGGATTTCCGAGTCCGCCAATACCGAGGAGAAGGACTTCATGGCCGTCCCGGGCCTGCCGGTCTGCAAGGTGGCGACGATTTCCGCTTCCGGCAGGGTGGCGGGTGAGGCTTTGGTAAAGTCGGCCGGCGGCGGCGTCAAAAAGCTGGCGGCGACGGTTCGGGCGTTGCCGGAGTAACCGTGGCAGTAGTAGCAGCGGAAGTTGTATATCGCACGGCCTTCGGCCGTCGTTTCGCCGGCAGTCGCGGCGCTTGAGTCGAAGGGCAGCAGCGCCAGCCATGAAAAAGCCGCAAGCGCCCGGCTGAAGGCAAGCATCGCTTACTTCGTCTTGCCTTGCTTCTGCCCGGGCAACACAAAGCTCTGGAAGACAAACTCCGTGACATTGGCGATCTGTTGATCGCTGAGGACCTTGTTCCACGCCGGCATTTCGGTGCCGAGGCGACCGACCGAGGTTGCGGCAAATATCGCCGGCCGGTTGAAGCTTGAGGTAAACGCCGGATCCGTGAATATGCGCGGTTTCGGGTTGATGAAGTAGGCGCGAGGACCCTTGCCGTCGCCTTTGGCACCATGGCAGGTGGCACAGTTGGCCATGTAGAAGCGTCCGCCCGCAACGGCATCGCCCTTGAGACCGTTGGGCATTGGTTGTTGAGCGCCGGTTTGCGTCACCTTGGCGGCTGCCGGGGCCGGTGTTCGCGAGTCGGCACGTCGTCCGGCATGGGCATCGGTACCGGATATCTCGGTCTGCGGCACCATCAGCGCCGCCCGGACGTAATCAACCACGGCCTCGATGTCAGTCGCCGGCAAGCGGCTGCCGAATCCCGCCATCGCAGTCCCCGGCCGGCCAATTGTGACCGAGGAGATCATGCGCTCACGGGTCAATTCGGCCCGGGCCTGGGGCGACGCCAGATTCCGAGCCGGCAAGGAGCCACCGATCGGTTGGTCGCTGCCTTGTCCGCGGGGGCCGTGGCAGGCAATGCAGTTTTGAGCATAAAGCGATTTTCCGCGCTGCAGTTTGGGGTCGAGCGCCACGATCATGAAGGTCTTGCGGATATAGTCCGTGACGCTTTCGATTTCTGCTGCGCTGAGCTGGGTTTGCCAGCCGACCATGGCGGTGCCGGGCTTGCCGTGGGTGATGATGGTGACCATCGCCTCGCGGGTCAATTCGCCGGCGTTGGTGAAGTCGCGCGGGGGCGGGTTCAGGGCATTTTGTGCGCGGCTGCGGCCGTCACCGCGGTCACCGTGGCATACCGAGCAGTAGTTGTGGTAAAGCGCGTCCGGTCTTGATTCGGTGCCTTTTGCGACACGTTGGCCGGCGTGACTTCCTGTGGGCGCAATCAGGGCAAAAGACAGACCGGCGGCGACGGTCAGAGTGTAAAGGCTGATGAATCGAGGGGTGGCTGTCATGACCTGAACGATGCTCCGGAGGTACGTTTCTCACAAGGCGCTCATGGTAAAGCGAATTCGTCCTGTGCAGCAATGACTGAAGCAGGTATCGAGCCTGGAGTCATGCATGGTTCGATTCTTGCGTTATTGAATTGGTTCTAAAGTATGTCGCGCCGGAACATCTTGTTCGCGGCGGATCAGTGGAGACAATGCGTAGGAAATGAGTTCCGCCTGGGTTCGGCTCGTGCTGGTTCTTGTACCGTTGGTGCTGTGGGTTTTCTCACTGATGCCTGCGGACGGGGT
>CAIZHL010000360.1 GCA_903932755.1 uncultured beta proteobacterium | reverse complement strand
GGCCAGCCCAAGGGCGGCGTGTATAACGATGTCTGCACCAACGAAGTGAAGGGGGCCGGCGAGGACACGGCAGCCTGGCAGCACATGACCTCATTCACCCTCGGCCTCGGCGTGGACGGCGCCTTGCAGTTCAAGGATGACTACAAGACCGCGGCCACCGGCGATTTTGCGGATATCGTGACCGGCAAGACGATTACTGTAAACGGCAGTCCTGTGACGGCGAATTGGCCGCAGGTGATGCAAAATGATCCGACCACCGCCGACGACCTGTGGCATGCCGCGGTGAATGGGCACGGTACCTACTATTCGGCGCGCGATCCGAGTTCGCTTTCCAGCGGACTGGCCAACACCCTGTCCAACATCGCCCAACTGACCGGCGCCGGCGCCGCCGCCGCGACCTCCAACCTGGAGCCGCAAGCCGGCGACAACTTCGCCTATGTCGGCAGCTATACGACGATTGCCTGGACCGGCAACCTTGAAGCGCGCACCATCGATATCGGCACCGGCACGGTGAGCCCGGCGGCGATCTGGTGCGTGGAGGACGTCGCGGCGGCGACCGTGGACGGCGTCGCCGTGCCCGGCTGTACCGGACGCCTGAAACTCAAGGTGTCGGCCGCGGCCGATACCCGCCAGATCCATATGTTCGACGCGACGGATGCCGGTGTCGGCGGCAACAAGCTGCGCGATTTCACGGCGGGCAATCTGACTGCCGCCGAAGCCGCCTACTTCGACAATGCACAGCAGGGCCATGCCACCACCGGCCTCAGCCAGTACGTGACCTTCGGCGCCGGCAAGACCGCCAACGCCACCACGGCAAACCTGGTCAACTACCTGCGCGGTCAGTTCGGCTATGAAGATGAAAGCACCAATGCCGCAGACAACCGCCTCTACCGCAACCGCGACGTGACCTTCGGCGACGTCATCGGGTCCCAGCCGGTTTACGTCAAGAAGCCCTTCTTCTCCTACCTCGACCCCGGCTATACGGATTTCAAGACGACCAGCGCCGCCTCCAGCCGGGATGGTACGGTCTATATCGGCGGCAACGGCGGGATGCTGCATGCGCTCGACGCCCTGACCGGGGATGAGCGCTGGTCCTATGTACCGAGCCAGATGCTGCCCAATCTGTATCGCCTTGCCGACGGCGGCTATTCTGACAACCACCGTTTCTATGTCGACGGTTCGGTGGCCATCGGCGATGTGTATGACGGCACCGACTGGCGGACCATCCTGATCGGCGGCTTCAACTCCGGCGGGCGTGGCTATTACGCCCTCGACATCACCGTCCCGGGGTCGCCCAAGGGCCTGTGGGAGTTCTCCAGCGCGGCCAAGTACGTCGGCGATACGAGCTGGGATGCCGACGTCGGCTACTCGCTGGGCAATCCCGTCATCACCAAGCTGAGCGACGGCACCTGGACCGTGATGTTCACCTCGGGCTACAACAATATCAGCCCGGGCAACGGTCGCGGCTACCTGTATGTCCTCGACGCCATCAGCGGAAGCGTGGTGCGCAAGATCGAGGCGGTACACAAGAGCGGGACGGTGGGCGATACCACTACCCCTTCGAATCTGGGCAAGATCAGCGCCTGGGTCGATACGCCGGACATCGATAACACCGCCCGCTACGTGTATGCCGGTGACCTGCTGGGCAATCTCTGGCGCTTCGATCCCAACCTTGCACAGAACACGACCGATTACGTCACGGCCAATCCGAAGCGGCTTGCCATCCTCAAGGATTCGTCCAACGTGGTGCAGCCGATCACCACCCGCCCGGAACTTGGCTTGATCGGCAGCGCGGGCCGCATTGTCCTGGTTGGTACCGGCAAATACCTGGAATCGAGCGATGTGTCCAACACGCAGCAACAGACGATCTACGGCATTGCCGATCGGTATCAGGAAATCAATGGCGGCGTAGCGACGACGGATGGCGTGATTCCGAATGTGCGCGATACCGACTATACGGTGGCGCAAACCATGAGCGTGGCACGCACCCTGACCGGCAAGGCGGTCGACCTGACCTCGCCGCTGGATTTTTCCGGGGCGGTATCGCTCGGAAAAACCAACTGGCTGGTGGATCTGCCGGAATCCCGCGAACGGGTTAACGTCGATCCGCAACTCGTGTCGGGAACCCTGCTGGTCGCATCCAATATTCCGAGCAGTTCGTCGTGTGCCGCAGGCGGAACCAGCTTCATCAATTTCATGGATTACCTGACCGGCGGCTTTGTCGGATCCTCCAATTCTCCTTCGGAGACAGACACCAATTCGGCTTCATCGTCGAGGCTGGGGGCCATCATCGTCGGCTTCGTGGTCTTGAAGCTGTCTTCGGGCAAGGCGGTCAATGTCACGCTGGCCGACAGCCCGACCCCGCAAAACGTTGGCGGCGCCACCTTCGGCAGCGATGGTCAGGATGGCCTGTTCAGCAATACCCGCGCCGGGTGGAGAGAACTTCCTGTCGAATGAGGCACATTCCCGGCGGCTCGCACAGCGCCGGTTCTGGATTGCCATCGGAGTGTCGGCGGCCCTGCATGTCGCCGTTCTGGGCTGGCCGCGCTCCGTTGGCACGCTGAAGGGCGCAAGCGAGTTTCCGGCAGGGACAATTTCCGGCGGCCTGCTTGAGGCGCGCCTGCTCAGCCCGGTGCGAACCGCGCAGCAAGCCCTTGAGCCGCAGAGCGCGGATGATGCGCCGCAGTCAGTTTCCGCCGTCGCGGTCCCGGGCATCCGTCAAGGCGGCGAGGAGACGACGGGAGAGGGGGGCGGGATCTTGCCGCCGATTCCCTCCGAGCCCAATCCTGTCATCCCCGGGCTTCCCGATGTCCGCTATTTCACGACGCGCGAACTCAGCAGGCAGCCGACGCTGGCCGAGCCGGTAAAGCTCGGCGTGCCGCGCGGCGCAATAGCTCCGGAGGGCGGCAAGGTCGCACTGCGGCTATGGATCGGGGAAAGTGGCAGCGTTGAAATCATCCGGGTCTTGCGCACCAATGTACCGGTCATCATGACCGAGACCGCCGTCACCGCCTTCAAGGCCGCCCGCTTCCAGCCGGGAGAAATCAACGGCCAGGCGGTGAGATCCCAACTGGCGATCGAAGTGGGCTTCGACGCAGCGGCGAGCCCGAAGAGCCTGCGCCTTTCCGAGCCGGTAGCGCTGCCGATGCGCCAGGGTCGTTGAAGTAGCCCGCCATCATCGCCGCATGCCGCGCCAGCAAAAGACAAGCAAACGCAGATCGTCAACCAAGCTTCGCGCCAGCCAAAACTCGCCGGCATATTATTGACTGTCCGCGCGCACTCTCGTACACTGCCGGCACCGTTGCAGGCACAGGTTTTCTTCGCCGGTTCAATGGCATGTGTCTTGGCAACATCGAAAATGAGGAACCACCATGGGCTTTTTGAAGTCGCTCTTCGGAAAATCGGACGAAGACCCGTATGCCGGGCTTTCAGCCGAAGCAATCCGGCTAAAAATCGCCGAGAAAAGTCACGAAATCGAGCAGTTGAAGCGCAAGCTGCCTTCCTCCAGCGCCATGGAAGGCATGGCGAAGTCGGCCGCCTGGACTGCGGAAATGCAGGCGAAAATCAAGGCCGCAGAAGACATGGGCGATGAGGGCGCGGTAAAGCGCCTTGAAGCCGAGTTCAAGGAAGCTACGACGAAAACCGGCAGGATCGGCAAGCACATCGAGGAAGTCAAGGAAGAGATCCTGGCTTGCGAAGACGAGATCGAATTGCTCGAGCGCGCCCTGGCAAAGCTGAAGTAATCACCTGCGCGACGGCGGCCGTTCCGGGCTTTTCCGCGGCCACGGCGATTTGCCGAATCCCCTTGTCCGGGGCTCGCATTTGAGGGAAGTCCCGCCGCCGCATCGCGGGGCCGGCGAACATCGAGTGGCATGGTCCGCCCCGCCCGGTTTTAGCCCACCATAAGAAATTGAAATCGCCGGCACGGTTTGCTTCGCTATGCTTGCAAACATGTCGCAATGGCTGACCATCTCCCGCGCCGCGCATCTGCTCGGCATTTCCCGTGTCGCGCTGCAAAAGCGCATCCGCGACGGCGAACTGCCGTCCTTCGACGGCATGGTGACGGTCGATGACGTGCAGCGCGCCTGGCCGCAACTCGACCTTGACGAGTCGGGCAGTTTCGAGAAGACCCGCGCCATCCGCGAGGACGCCTTCGCCCGGCGTTTGCGCGAGCGGGTGCTGCCGACCCAGGAGACGCTGGCCCAGCGGATTTTTGTGCAGGGTCAGGAACTGGCCGAACTGCAGCGCACGCTGACGCGCTACCACCGGCTGTTCGAAACCCTGCGCGCGCGCCTCGATGGCACGCCGCCGCCTGCCGCGGCGGACCTCGCGCAACTGCTCGACGAAGGCCTGGCGCGGGCTTTGTCGGCCCCCGCACCGGGCGAGGATGTGGTGGCGCTCGATGCTATGCTGCGCGTCATGTCGGCGCACGTTACTGTCAAGCCATCGGGTCGCGAATTCTTTGTCGAGGGTTCGGAGACGCTGCTGAAGGCGGCGCTGCGGGCCGGGCTTTCGCCCAACTACGGTTGCGGCAACGGCAACTGCGGCCTGTGCAAGGCCCGCGTGGTGGCGGGCGAGGCCCGTGCGGTGGCGCCCTCCGACTACCATTTTTCGGAAGCTGAGAAGGCCCAGAATCACGTGCTGATGTGCGCCTGTACGGCGCTCAGTTCCGATCTCGTGCTGGAACTGCTGGAAGCCGGCGCGCCCGAGGACATTCCCGAACAGCGCATCGTCGCCAAGGTGCGCCGCATCGATGCGCTGAACGACGATGTGATGCGGCTGCACCTGCAGACGCCACGCAGCAACCGCTTGCGCTTTCTCGCCGGCCAGCGGGTCACCCTGGGTGCCAGCGCGGGCGTTGCCGGCGGCAGTGACATTCATGGCGAATACCCTGTGGCGAGTTGTCCCTGCGATGACCGCAACCTGATTTTTCATATTCGCCGTGCGGATCGCCGTTCCGCCAGCGCCGACTTTTCCAAATGCGTGTTTGACGGCCGGATCAAGGCGGGCGACGATATCTCGGCGTGGGGGCCGTGGGGCCGCTTCGTGCTGGAGAAAGGTTCGGCACGGCCGCTGGTCTTCGTCGCCGTCGACGAGGGTTTTGCGCCGATCAACAGCCTGATCGAGCACGCCATCGCAGTGGACGCGGCCGAGTCGATTACGCTTTACTGGGCCAGCGCAGAGGCCGGCGGCCAGTACCTGCCGAATCAATGCCGGGCCTGGGCCGCGGCGCTGGACGAGTTCAGTTACCTGCCACTGGCGGTCGATGAGTTGCTGTCGGCTCTGAAGGCGAATGTCGCCTTGTCGCAAAGCGACGTCTATCTTGCCGGCGCCGCCGAGTCCGTGGAGACGCTGGCCGCGGCGCTGCGCGCTGCCGGGGTGTCGCCACCCCAACTTCATGTCGAGGCCCTGTGAAACCATGACTCAGCCGCGCCGCATCATTCCGATCCAGCCGCAGGGCGCGAGTTTGGAACCCTCCGCCGAACTCGATGCCTGTTCCTCCGCCGAGCCTTTCGCCCTCATGGTGCTGGGCGACAGCATGGAGCCCGAGTTCCTCGAAGGCGAGGTGATCCTGATCGAGCCGGAAGGATTGGCGACTGACGGCTCCTTCGTCCTCGCCAAGCTCAACGGTGAATGGATCTTCCGCCAACTGGCGAAGCACGGCGACGGATGGCGATTGCAGGCATTGAACGCCGCCTATCCGCCGGCGGATATTCCCGACCTCGACGCCGTCAAAGGG
>CAIZHL010000359.1 GCA_903932755.1 uncultured beta proteobacterium | reverse complement strand
CGAAGCCGACGCGCTGGAACAGGCGCACGAACTACTGAACGAGGCGCAAAGCCTTTCGCTGGGCGACCGCGAGCGCCTGTTCGGCTGGCTCGAAGGAACGCGCAAGATGATCCTGGTTGAACCCGATGCGCTGCTCACCCGGGCCTCGCGCATGCCGGGCCTGGATGGCCAGAAGATGTCAAAGTCCTACGGCAACACCATTACGCTGCGTGAGGACGCCGATACGGTCAGCAAGAAGATTCGCACCATGCAGACGGACCCGGCGCGGGTACGGCGCACGGACCCCGGCGATCCTGAAAAGTGCCCGGTGTGGCAGTTCCATCTGATCTATTCCAATGATGATGTTCGTGACTGGGTGCAGGGCGGATGCCGTTCGGCCGGCATCGGCTGCATCGAATGCAAGCAGCCGGTGATCGACGGCGTGTTGCGCGAACAGGAGCCGATGCGCGAGCGGGCCAAGATGTATGAGGAAGACCCGCAACTGGTGAGGAACATCATTGCCGACGGCTGCGAAAAGGCCCGCAAGCTGGCGCAGGACACGATGCGCGACGTGCGCGAAGCGATAGGACTCGACTACCCGTGATCGAGAACGCAAGTCCCGGGCAGGCCGGCGCGCAGTTTGTCGCACCGGTCGCCGTATCGCCAGCGCCGACTTCTGTGGCGGATGCGGTGGCTGCAGTGCTTGCAGACCATCGGCCGCGGGTCTATGGCGAGTTCATGGCCGAAATGCCGCGCGACCTTTACATTCCGCCGGATGCGCTGGAAATCATTCTCGACTCCTTTGAAGGACCGCTGGATCTGCTTCTCTACCTGATCCGGCGTGCCAACATCAACGTGCTCGACATTCCGATGGCGCCGCTGACGGCACAGTATCTGGTGTACGTCGAGGCGATGCGCAAGGGCAACCTAGAACTGGCGGCCGAGTATCTGCTGATGGCGGCCATGCTGATCGAGATCAAGTCGCGCATGTTGCTGCCGCGTCCGCCCAAGGCCGAGAACGGCGAGCCGGAAGATCCGCGTGCCGAACTGGTGCGCCGCCTGATCGAATATGAACGGATGAAGGCTTCGGCGGCGAAGCTGGACGAGATGCCGCAAGTGGGGCGCGACTACGAGTGGATCACGGTGTGGATCGCCGACAAGGTGGTCGAGCGCCAGCCCGAAGTCAGCCTTCACGATTTGCAGGTCGCATGGCTTTCGCTGATGAAGCAGGCCAGGGTGCATCAGCATCACAAGATCCGCCGCGAAGAACTGTCGGTACGGGAGCACATGAGCATCATCCTGCGCCGGCTGCAGGGAGGCGGCTACGTCGTGTTCGACCAGTTGTTTGATCTCACGCTTGGCGCGCAGGGTCTGGTGGTGAGCTTTCTCGCCATGCTGGAACTGGCCCGCGAATCGCTGATAGAAATTACCCAGAACGAGGCCATGGCGCCCATTTACGTGAAGTTGCCCGATGCTGCCGCTCTATAAACCTGATGACTTCAAGCGCGTGTTGGAAACTGCGCTGCTTGTGGCCAGCGAGCCATTGCCCCTGTCCGAGCTGAAAAAGCTGTTCGACCAGGAGTTCGATGACGATACATGGCGTACACTGTTGGACGACCTGCGTCGCGACTGGGCCAATCGTGGCGTGGAATTGGTGCAGTTGGCTTCCGGCTGGCGCTTCCAGACCCGTCCGGAGTATCAGTCCTACATAGACCGGCTGAAAAACGACAAACCGCCGAAGTATTCGCGCGCGGTCATGGAAACTCTGGCAATCATTGCCTATCGTCAGCCCGTGACGCGCGGCGACATCGAAGACATACGGGGCGTGGCAGTTTCGCCGAATATTCTGAAGACGCTCGAAGGGCGTGGCTGGATCGATGCAGTAGGGCACCGTGACGCTCCCGGGCGGCCGGCGCTGTATGCAACGACGCGACGGTTTCTCGACGACCTCGGCTTGCGCAGTCTCACCGAACTGCCGCCACTGACCGAAATTGAAAGGGTGATGGACCTTGGACAATCCGCAATCCCCGAAGCCACCCCGGTCCAAACGCGGGCCGAAGACCCGGACGCCGGGAACGCCGGAACAGGGCAGTCGTCAGCGCCGCAGCCAGACCTCGGCCCTACCGACTCCGTCGCCAACGGGCAACTCGACCTCGCCGACTCGCAATCCGAAGGGCCCGCCGCAGCGCCAGGGCCGCAAGGCTAGTCCATTCAGGTCACCGCAGGGGTCTCCGGGGCCTCGGGTTGAAGCGCCGCGTCTGCGCGGCGGCTCTTCGCTGCCGGCCCACGCCAAGCGCCGTAATGATCCCGTCTTCATTGATCCGCCCAAGCTGCACAAGGCATTGGCTGACGCCGGCTACGGTTCGCGGCGCGAACTCGAGGAGTGGATCGTTGCCGGACGCGTCAGCGTCAATGGGCAACCGGCTCACGTCGGTCAGCGCGTCGGGCCGGAGGACAAGATCCGTCTGAACGGCAAGTTGGTCCAGCTTAAATTCCTCCTGCGCCTGCCGCGCGTGCTGGTCTATCACAAACCTGAGGGCGAGATCGTTTCCAAGGAAGACCCCGATGGCCGCCCGAGCGTGTTTGCGAAGCTGCCTCGACTTAAGAGCGGGCGCTGGGTGTCGATTGGCCGGCTGGACTTCAATTCCTGCGGCCTGCTGTTATTCACCAACGACGGCGGACTGGCCAACCGGATGATGCATCCGCGTTATGAAATAGAGCGCGAATACGCGGTACGCGTACTTGGCGAGGCAACTCCGGAAATGCTGGGTCGACTGCGCAATGGAGTGGAACTTGAAGACGGTGTGGCCAAGTTCAGGCTTATCGCTGAAGCAGGAGGTGAAGGTTCCAACCGCTGGTACCGTGTGGTGCTGACGGAAGGACGCAATCGCGAAGTACGGCGCATGTTCGAAGCCGTGGGCCTGCTGGTCAGCCGCCTGATGCGGGTACGCTACGGACCGGTGCATCTGTCGCCGCGACTGAAACGCGGCCAATGCAACGATCTGGAGCAAAGCGAGGTGCAGGAACTGCTGAAACTTCTGCCGCCGGACCGCAAAACCACCGTGCATGATGCAGATGGTTCGTATCCGGATGCCGAAAGCGGCTTCGAACAGGACCAACAAGCCATCGGCAACGACGACGATCGATTTGATTTGGCAGAGAAATGATGCCTCTGCTATAATCGTGCGGCTTTGTTTGGCACCGTGTTCTCGGGAGAGAGAAGGAATGGGCTTT
>CAIZHL010000358.1 GCA_903932755.1 uncultured beta proteobacterium | reverse complement strand
TGTTCGCCGGGCACCGCGCGGACTGATCTACACTCCGGAGTTGTGAACCCCAACTTCGACCGGACACGCCTGGCCCTGCTGCTGTTGCTTGCGGCATTGTTCGGCATCGGTGTCTGGGCTTATCGCGGCGTCGGCGAATCCCTGCGTGAGATCCGCGCCACCGGCATGCAGACCCTGCTCAACACCCAGGTAGGCACCCTCGAGCAGTGGATCGCCGAGCGGCGCAATGAGGCGGAGCAACTGGCCGCGAACGCCGAGTTGAATGCCGGCATCGTCAGGCTTGCCTCGGGTCGGACGGGCGACGGCGGGCCTGTCGTCGACGCTGCGCTCGGCAAGGCGGCCGCCATCGGCGTCACGGCGGTGCTGGTGATCGATCCGCGCGGCACCATCCTCGCGGCAAGCGAGACGCAGCGCACCCGGCGCACTGTCAGCCCGGATTTTCTCGCGCACCTGACGCCGGTATTCAAGGGCCGCTCGACCTTCGTGCGGCCCTACAGCACACCCGGCAGCGTCGCCGGAACGCGGGAAATTGGTCGCGCCTGGGTGGCGGCGCCGATCCGGGCGGCGAACGGCGGGATCGTCGCCGTGCTGGCGCTCGGCTCGCCGGTGGACAAGGGCTTCGCCGGCTTGTTCATGGCAGCGCGTCCCGGCGAAAGCGGCGAGGCCCTGGTCTTCGATGCCGAGGGCTGGCTGCTGTCGCCGAGCCGGCATGCCGCGGACCTGCAACAGCGCGGCCTGGCGCCGCGCCTGGCCCTGCCTGACGGCGAACCGGAGCGCCTGACAGTGCTGGCCAAAGAGGCAGTGGCCAGGCGCGGCGAAGATGGCGAGGGCATCCTGCTGGCGCCTTACCCGAACTATCTCGGCCGCGACGCCATCGGCGCCTGGCGCTGGCTGCGCGAACACGATATCGGCATGGCGATCGAACTCGAGGCCAGCGAGGCCTATGCGCCGCTGACCTACCTGCAGATCGGCTTCGGTGTCGTGCTGGTGCTGCTCTTCGGCGTCTGGCTGTCCGGCTTCCTGTCGCCGGCAACTCTGGCGGGCCTGCTGCGGCGCGACGGCCGGACGCGCCATATGGGGCCCTACCGCCTGTTGCGGCAGATCGGCGAAGGCGCCATCAGCAACGTGTATCTGGCGCAGCACCGCATGCTCAAGCGCCCGGCGGCGGTCAAGGTGCTCAAGATGCAAAGCACCAAGGAGGAATGGACCGCCCGCTTCCAGCGCGAAGTCCAGCTGACCAGTTCGCTCCACCATCCCAACACCATCACCATCTACGACTACGGCCTGGGCCCGGGCGGCGAGTTCTGGTACGCCATGGAATACCTGGAGGGCCTCTCGCTGGCCGATCTCGTCGAGCGCTACGGCCCGGTGCCGCCCGCTCGCACCGCCTACATCCTGCGCCAGGCCTGCGCTTCGCTGTGGGAAGCGCATTCCTGCGATCTCGTGCATCGCGACATCAAGCCGCAGAACATCATGCTGTGCGAGATCCGCGGCGAGCGCGACTTCGTCAAGGTGCTGGATTTCGGCCTGGTCAAGCAGATCTCGGGCGACCAGACGCGCGACCTCACCGGCACCATGCGCATCCTCGGCACGCCGCTCTACATGTCGCCGGAACGCATCCGCAACCCGAGTGACGCGGACGGTCGCGCCGACATCTATGCGCTGGGCGCGGTCGGTTTTTTCCTGCTCACGGGCAAGCGCCTGTTCGAAACCGAAACCGAGCACGACCTGACTTACCATGTGCTGCATACCCTGCCCCGGCTCGCTTCGGAATGCTCCCCGTTCGAGGTGCCGGCGGAACTCGATGCCCTGATCGGCCGCTGCCTGGAAAAAGACCCTGCGGCGCGGCCGAAGAATATCGCCGAAGTCGCCGGTGCGCTCGACGGGCTGCTGGTGCATAGGCCTTGGACGCGGGCGCAGATCGACGCGTGGTGGAAGCAGAACTGGGTGGGCGAGGGCGATCCGGGGCGGAGATTTACCGCGCCCGCATCCTGACTGGATTCTTCGACGGAATCCTGCGATCAGCTGCAGTGCTTTGTAGACGTAAAAAGGCCAGCCCGAAGGCTGGCCTTTTTGTTTTGGTGCAGTACTGCTTAGTGGCCGGAGGCGCTGGAACTGCCGACGCCGGTTTCCGAGCGGATCAGCTGGGCCGGGAACAAAGCACGTTCCTTGGCAGCCTGGGCACTCTTGTCCAGCAGCGACACGATCCAGATCACCGCAAACGCTGCGGTCATCGAGAAGATGGCCGACGACGCGTAGGGGAACAGCGCGGAGCCCTTGGCGTGGCCGAGCGAGACTTCCCAAACGGCGGGCGACATGATCGTCAGCGCCACGGAGGAAACCAGACCCACCGTACCGCCGGCAACTGCGCCGCGGGTGGTGCAATCCTTCCACAACACGGACATGAACAGCACCGGGAAGTTGGCCGAGCAGGCCACGGCGAAGGCCAGCATCACCATGAAGGCGACGTTTTCCTTCTCGAACACGATGCCGAGCAGCACGGCGAAGATGCCGAGACACACCGTCGTGATCTTCGACACGCGCAGTTCCGTTGCCGAATCCACGTTGCCATGACGCCACACCGAAGCGTACAGGTCGTGCGACACGGCGGACGCGCCGGACAGCGTCAGACCCGCCACCACCGCCAGAATCGTGGCGAAGGCCACGGCGGAGATGAAGCCCATGAACAGGTCGCCGCCGACAGCCTTGGACAGATGCACCGCCGCCATGTTGCCGCCACCCTTGAGACCCTTGGCAAGTTCGCCACCGACGAAGTAGTCCGCCGGGTTGGGGATCAGGTTGGTGATGGCGCCGAAGCCGATGATGAAGGTCAGGATGTAGAAGTAGCCGATCCAGGTCGT
>CAIZHL010000357.1 GCA_903932755.1 uncultured beta proteobacterium | reverse complement strand
TCGAACTGCGATTGCAGCGACTGACCGGCCTGGAGCAGGACAAGATCGTTTCCGAGTACAAAGAGGTGATGGACCAGATCGCCGACCTGCTCGACATCCTGGCCCGGCCGGAGCGCATCACCACGATCATCGGCGAGGAACTGACGGCGGTGAAGGCCCAGTTTGGCGACGCGCGGCGCTCGGAAATCGTGCTCAGTACGGCCGATATCAACTTCGAAGACCTGATCGTGCGCGAAGACATGGTCGTCACGCTGTCGCATACCGGCTACATCAAGCGCCAACCGCTGGCCGACTATCGTGCCCAGCGGCGCGGCGGTCGCGGCAAGCAGGCGGCGGCGATCAAGGAAGATGATTTCGTCGATCGCCTGTTCGTCGCCAACACCCACGATTACATCCTGTGCTTTTCAAGCCGCGGCCGGGTCTATTGGCTCAAGGTCTACGAGGCGCCGGAAGGCACGCGCGCCTCGCGCGGCAGGCCTATCGTCAATCTTTTCCCGCTTGAGGAAGGCGAGAAAATCACCGCAATCCTGCCGGTCAAGGAGTTCGACGAAGAGCACTTCGTCTTCATGGCGACCGCCATGGGCACCGTAAAGAAGACGCCGCTGACCAGCTTCGCCAATCCGCGCAAGGCCGGCATCATTGCCGTGGGCCTCGACGAAGGGGATCACCTGATCGGTGTCGCCATCACCAATGGCAGTTGTGACGTGATGCTGTTCTCTGACTCCGGCAAGGCCGTGCGCTTTGCCGAGGACGACGTGCGGCCGATGGGCCGCGAAGCGCGTGGCGTGCGCGGCATGATGCTGGAGGACGACCAGAAGGTGATTTCGATGCTGGTTGCGGACAGCGAGGACTATTCGGTATTGACGGCGACACAGAACGGCTTCGGCAAACGCACGCCGATTGCCGAATACACCCGTCACGGGCGCGGCACCAAGGGCATGATCGCGATCCAGACCTCGGAGCGCAACGGCAAGGTGGTCGCCGCCGTGCTCGCCGGACGCGGCGAGACGCGCGAGGAAATCATGCTGATTTCGACCGGTGGCGTGCTGATCCGTACCCGGGTCACGGACATTCGGGTCATGAGCCGCTCGACCCAGGGTGTGACGCTGATCAATCTCGATGACGGGACCTATCTGGCCGGCGTCGAAAAGGTAATCGAAACCGAAGAAGAGGACTTGCCTTCGGATCTTCCGGATTCGCCTTCGGAACTTCCGGCTGACGGCTAGGCGTGGGCACTTCCGGCATGTGACATGGTGCTCCAAGACCGTAATGTATACGGTATCCTGTATTCCTTATTGCTTTCCTGGTTTTTCCGCAAATTGATTTAGTCACTTTTGGAGGCTGGTTATGGCACGCATTTTCAATTTCAGCGCAGGACCCGGGGCCCTGCCCGAACCCGTCCTCAAGCAGGCGGCAGACGAGTTGCTCGATTGGCACGGCAGCGGTCAGTCGGTCATGGAAATGAGCCATCGCGGCAAGGAATACATGGGCATCCATGCCCAGGCCGAGGCCGACCTGCGCGAGTTGATGGGCATCCCCGCCAACTACAAAGTGTTGTTCCTGCAAGGCGGCGCCACGCTCCAGTTCGAAATGATCCCGATGAACCTGCTGGCGGGCAAGGCCGGCGCCGACTACGTGCATACCGGTGAGTGGGCGAAAAAGGCCATCAAGGCGGCCAAGGCATTCGGCAAGGTGAATGTCGTTGCCAGCAGCGAGGACGGCAGCTTTACTTACGCACCGGCACAGAAGGACTGGAAGCTGGACAAGGATGCGGCCTTCGTCCATTACACGGGTAACGAGACCATCGGCGGCGTCGAATTCCACTGGACGCCTGACACTGGCGCTGTCCCGCTGGTCTGCGACATGTCCTCGAACATCCTGTCGAAGCCGATCGACGTCAGCAAGTACGGCCTGATCTACGCCGGCGCGCAAAAGAACATCGGCCCGGCCGGCCTGACCATCGTCATCATCCGCGAAGCCCTGATCGGCAAGGGCGTGCCGGCGCCGCAGACCATGATGGATTACAAGACGCACGCCGAGAACGACTCGATGTACAACACGCCGCCGACCTACGGCATCTACATCGCCGGCCTGGT
>CAIZHL010000356.1 GCA_903932755.1 uncultured beta proteobacterium | reverse complement strand
GGGCGTTCATCATGAATTCGCCGGGCAGGTCGGCGCGGGCGATGTCCCGGCGGGTGCTGATGAAATCGCCGCGCGCGGCGCCTGCGAGGTAGGCGCGCGGATTGCGGTGGCGCGCCTCGCGCCAGATGGTTTCGTGGTTCGACAGCTTGCCGTGTGCGCCGGCGCCGATCCCCAGGTAATCGCCGAAGGTCCAGTAGTTGAGGTTGTGCCGGCAGCGCTGGTCCGCGCCGCGCGCAAAAGCCGAGGTTTCGTAGTGGCCGAAGCCGGATCCGGCGAGCCGGTCTTCGACCATCTCCTGCATGTCGGCGGCCAGGTCGTCGTCGGGCAGCGGCGGCGGCGAGTGGTGGAAGGGCGTGTTCGGCTCCAGCGTCAGGTGGTAGGCGGAGATGTGGCTGACGCCGCTGGCGACTGCGATGGCGATGTCCTGTCCGGCCTGCGCCAGGGTCTGCTGCGGCAGCGCGTACATGAGGTCGAGGTTGACCCGCTCGAAATTCTTCAGCCCCATCTCGATCGCGCGCCGCGCCTCGGCGCTGTCGTGGATGCGTCCCAGCGCCGCGAGCTTGGCGTCGTCGAAACTCTGCACGCCGATCGACAGGCGCGTCACGCCGGCGTCGCGGAAGGCGGCGAACTTCGCCGCCTCGGCGGTGCCGGGATTGGCTTCGAGCGTGAGCTCGGCGCCGGGATGCAGCGGC
The DNA here is from genome assembly GCA_903932755.1 of uncultured beta proteobacterium. Classification (GTDB taxonomy): domain Bacteria; phylum Pseudomonadota; class Gammaproteobacteria; order Burkholderiales; family Rhodocyclaceae; genus Sulfuritalea. The sequence goes on along the minus strand of CAIZHL010000356.1, from coordinate 1,505 downwards.
AGGCGCATGCGGATCGCGGCCAGCAGGGCCTCGGCGGTTTCGGGGCGCATCAGGCTGGGCGTGCCGCCGCCGATGAAAATACTGCTCACCGGCCGGTTCCAGACCTGCGGCAGGGCGGCTTCAAGGTCGGCGATCAGGGCGGCGAGATAGGCGGCCTCGCTGTCGCCATCAAGCTCGCCGCGGCTCTCGTGCGAATTGAAATCGCAGTAGGGGCATTTCTTCACGCACCACGGCCAGTGCACATACAGCGCCAGGGGCGGCGGCGCGGCCAGTCCGGACCCCGAAAAAGTCGGCGCTGGCGATGCGGCAACCGGAATGACCGGAATCACACCCCGGCCCGCAGGCGCGCCAGGAGTTGGGCCAGCGCCTGGCCGCGATGCGAGCGGCGGTTCTTTTCCTCGTGCGGCATTTCCGCCACGGTGAGCCCCAGCTCGGGCACCAGGAAATAAGGGTCGTAGCCGAAGCCGCCGGCCCCGCGCGGCGCATCGACGATCGCGCCATGCCATTCGCCTTCGGCGACGATGGGCTGCGGATCGTCGGCGGAACGCATCAGCACCAGCACGGCGACGTAGTGGGCGCGGCGGTCGGCGACGCCGGCGAGGTCGGCCAGCAATTTCGCGTTGTTCTTCGCGTCCGATTTCGGTTCGCCGCCATAGCGGGCCGACCAGACTCCCGGCGCGCCGCCCAGTGCCGATACGCACAGCCCGGAGTCGTCGGCCAGCGCCGGCAGGCCGGTCAACTGTGCGGCATGGCGCGCCTTGACGATGGCGTTCTCGACGAAGGTGATGTGCGGCTCCTCGGCTTCAGGAACATTGAAAGCCGACTGCGGCAGCACCTCGAAATCGAAGGGCGCCAGCAGCTGGCCGAATTCGCGCAGCTTGCCGGCATTGCCGGACGCCAGGACCAGCTTTTTCACGACGCCTCTGCCGAGCCGCCCCAAGGAGGCAGCAAGCAATCATGCTGGAGCGAGCATGGCTCGCGAACCATCGTCACCCCCTTCCGCAATAAGGGGGGCGGGGGGATGGTTGTCATGTTGCCAGCGCAGCGCCCTGCGCTTTCACGATATCTTTTATGCCGGCCGCGGCGAGTTCCAGCAGCGCGTCGAGTTCGGCGCGCGAGAAAGGCTCGCCCTCGGCCGTGCCCTGCACTTCGATGATGCCGCCGCCGGCGGTCATCACCACGTTCATGTCGGTATCGCAGCCCGAATCCTCGGCGTAGTCGAGGTCGAGCATCGGCTGTCCGTCGACGATGCCGACGGACACGGCGCCGACCAGTTCGCGCATCGGATGGCTGGCCAGCTTGCCGCCGGCGACGAGCTTGGACAAGGCGTCGTGCAGCGCGACGCAGGCGCCGGTGATCGAGGCGCAGCGCGTGCCGCCGTCGGCCTGCAGCACATCGCAGTCGAGCGTGATCTGGCGTTCGCCGAGCGCGGCCATGTCGGTCACGGCGCGCAAGGACCGGCCGATCAGGCGCTGAATCTCCTGGGTGCGGCCGGACTGCTTGCC
>CAIZHL010000355.1 GCA_903932755.1 uncultured beta proteobacterium | reverse complement strand
CGGATTCATCAATCGCTTGGTTACCAGAGTCCGGAGAAATTCGAGGAACGGATGGTGTGTCTTGATTAAACCGTCCGGGAAAGCCGGTCTACCTCATGCTGACCCCTAGAGTATTGGTTAGCGGTCACCCTGGGAAAAGGCGGTAAGGTTCATGGTCATGAGCGCGCCGGGTTTAGGCAGTGCAGCGACGCAGATGACCGTGCGGGCCGGGCGATGAGTTCCGAACTCCTCTGCGTAAGCGCGGTTCATCTCTTGAAAGTCTTCGACTTGCACCAAGAACACATTGACGTGCATCACATCGTCCAGCGAGGCACCAACGCCGGCAAGCATGGACTTGAAATTTCGGACGATTTGCTTGGCCTGACTATAGGCATCGGTTCCTGCCAGCATCGAGGTTGTTGGATCAACGCCCGGCGTTCCGGAGATTGATATAAATGGCCCGGCCTTGGCGAGATGACTGTAAGGTCCGATCGGTTCGAACATTCCTGCCGGGGTGACGGTTTCAACTTTCATGCAGTGGGCAGATCTTTCCGGGAGGTGGATGGGACGTGACGGCTAACGAGGTTGCAGGAAAAGTTTGAAAGGGGTCAGCATCACATTCACTCCTCATCGTCCTGCACCGTGGCGCCGGCGTCAGGGGCGAGGTATGCGTGAGGTATCGGACGCTCGGAAAGTCAAATGACTCTGACCCCTTTAGTATTCTTATCGCTCTCCGGCCTGGTGGAGGGACATTTGCCGTAGCAGCTTTGAGGCATAGCCGACAGCGATTTGCTCAAAAATACCTGAACCCCAATCTGATAAGGCCCAATTTACCGCCACGCATACCAACCGGACATTGCCTGCAACGTACCCGCCTTCTGCTCGAATTCGATCAAGGCTAGGAGCAAATGGGCGGCGGAATGAATTTTCGTGTCTTGCCAACGAGAAAGGAATCTCGGTTAACGCGCAACGCCCTTGAGATTGTTGGATCAAGCCGTCAATTTCTTCTGAGGTCAGGGCAAACTCGACTCCATTCCCTTTTGCGCGCTTTTTCGAATGAGCAATAAGGGGCCAGGGTCAAATTGATTTCGCATAGTCATCGAAAGTCGGCGCTGGCGGTACGGCGACAGCCTGAAGATGGAAGCAGGCCGAAGTTTCTCGGCCACCAAACACCCACGGCGTATCCAGCAACAGACGCCGGATTTCATTTCAATCGTGCATCTGCCTGCAATGGCTGTCCTTCGCCAGGATCAGGATGAAGGCCGCCAGCACCATGGTGGCGAACAGCAGGGTGAAGCCGGCGCGGTAGGCGCCGGCGTCGTAGATGCGCACGCCGCCGGCCAGCGCGCCGTTCCAGCGCTGGTCGAGGATCCAGCCCATCGCCGGCTGCAGCAGCATGCCGCCCAGCAGCGGCCCCATGTTGCAAAAGCCCGAAGCGGTGCCGACCAGGCGCAGCGGCACGGATTCCTTGGCCCAGGCGAAGCCGATGATGATGTTGCCCGAGGCGAAGCCGGTGGGGATCAGCAGCACGACCAGCGCCCACAGCGGCAGCGGCAGGAAGATGATCGCCGACCAGCCGAGCAGGGCCACGCCGGAAGCGATCAGGTAGAGCGGCTTTCGCATCTGCATGCGTTCCGACCAGCTGCCGAGCAGCGGCCCGCCCAGCGCCCAGGCCACCAGCAGGGTCGAGGTGATCGCCGCAGCGGCCTTGGGGTCGAGGCCGTGCACCTGGCGCAGGAAGGGCACGCCCCAGAGCCCGGCGAAGGTCAGCACCGCGCCGGAAAATCCGATAGGCACCGCAGTCAGGATCCAGATGTTGCGGTAGGAGAGCACCTCCATCAGGCCACGCAGCACCGATTGCGAGCCATGCGCGCCGTGCTCGCCCTGGTAGTGGCTGGCGTAGCCGCGCTCGACCGGGTCGTCGCGCACGCGCAGCCAGGTGACGACGCAGAGGATGGCGGTCAGCGCCGCCGAAACGCCCATCACCGGGCGCCAGCCGAAGGTTTCCACCAGGAAGCGCAGCGGCACGCCGGCCACCACGCCGCCGACCACGCCCATCAGCAGCGCCATGCCCGAGGCCAGCGCGTACTGCTTGGGCGCGAACCAGTG
>CAIZHL010000354.1 GCA_903932755.1 uncultured beta proteobacterium | reverse complement strand
TATTCGACGACCGCGCTGGTCGGCGGCGACGCCGCGCTGGCCGCGCAATTCGAGAACGGCCACTTCGCCACGCTGTACCTGAGCCCGAAGGACTATCACCGCATCCACATGCCCTGCGCGGGGCGGTTGACGCGCATGATCCATGTACCGGGCGACCTGTTTTCGGTGAATCCCGTCACCGCGCGCGGCGTGCCGGGACTCTTCGCCCGCAACGAGCGCGTGGTCTGCGTTTTCGAGGGCGAGGCCGGCCCCTTCGTGCTGGTGCTGGTCGGCGCCACCATCGTCGGCAGCATGGCCACGGTGTGGCATGGCGTGGTGAATCCGCCGCGCCCCGGCCATCTGCGCGAATGGCGTTACGAGGATCAGGATTTGCGCTTCCGTCAGGGCGACGAAATGGGCCGCTTCTTGCTCGGCTCGACGGTGGTCATGCTGTTTCCGCAGCAGACGCTTGGCTTTAATCCCGACTGGTCGCCGCAGCGACCGATACGCCTCGGCGAGAAGATGGGAAATCGCCCCGCCTGATGGGGGCCGCCGGTTTCGCCCGGCCCGTATCCGACGGAAAGCGATCAGCTTGGCAGGGAAGCCGCTCATCCTGTCGTCACTTCTAATAAACCACATTCAGTATCGCTGCTATCCACACTGATTTTATTGAATAAAAATTCAATAAAAATTCTCTCGTCCTGCGTCTAAGCCATTGTTGCGCTTGGAAAAATAGCGCTTTTCCGCCTTGACCCACATCAAAAAGTGTCATAAAGTGGGTTCTTGTGGGGTTTAGTGGGGAATTCTGGCTGTCAAAGCGCCTGATTCCCGGACGGGGAGACTGAATGTTTCAGGGTGCGACGGCGCTGAATCTGGATGCCAAGGGCCGCATGGCGGTGCCGAGCCGGCATCGTGACGCCCTGGTGGCGCTGGGCGAGGGCCGTCTGGTGCTGACCGCGCATCCCCATCGCTGCCTGCTTCTGTATCCCCAGCCCGCGTGGGAACCGATCCGCGCCCAGATCCTCGCTGCGCCCAGCCTGCAAGTGGAATCCGCCATGGTGCGGCGCCTGCTGGTGGGCTTTGCCGAGGATGTCGAACTGGATGGCGCCGGGCGCCTGCTGGTTTCGCCTTCGCTGCGCGATTACGCGGGGCTGGAAAAGGAGATCTGGCTGATCGGCCAGGGCCGCCATGTCGAAATCTGGTCGGACACCCGCTGGAAGGCGCAGCAGGAGGCGATCTTCGCTGTCGGCGACAAGCTCCTGCCTCCGGGCCTGGAAAACCTTGCGTTGTGAGTGCCGAGACCCATGTCAGCGTGCTGCTCGCCGAGTCGGTCGCAGCGCTGGCGATCCGGCCGGCAGGGATTTACGTCGACGCGACCTTCGGCCGCGGCGGCCACAGCCGGGCCATCCTCGCCGCGCTCGGGCCGACGGGACGCCTGATCGCGCTGGATCGGGATCCGGCGGCGATTGCCGCGGGCGCCTCGATCTCCGATCCGCGCTTCACCCTGACACACGCGGCGTTCAGCGACTTCGATGCGGTGCTGGACACGCTCGGCGTGGGACCGGTGGATGGGATCTTGCTCGACATCGGCGTCTCGTCGCCGCAACTGAATACGCCCGAGAGGGGCATGAGCTTTCGTTTCGATGCGCCGCTGGACATGCGCATGGATACGACGCAGGGGGAGACCGCCGCCGAGTTTCTGGCGCGGGCATCGCAACCAGAACTAGAAAGGGTGATCAGAGACTATGGCGAAGAACGGTTTGCTCATGCGATTGCAAAGGCGCTTGTTGCTGCTCGGGGCGAGCACGGTATTTCAAGGACAGGACAGCTTGCCACGCTCGTGGCGCAAG
>CAIZHL010000353.1 GCA_903932755.1 uncultured beta proteobacterium | reverse complement strand
TTCAGCCAGGTGGCGAGGCGCAGCGCCATATCAGCCGTGATCCCGGCTTTTCCGTTAAGAATTTTTGACAGCTTGACGCGAGACACCTGCAACTGGGTTGCCGCTTCGGTGACAGTCATTCCCTCCGGGAGCCATTCCCGTAGTACTTCACCAGGATGGGCTGGGTTGTGCATTCTGCTCATAGCGTGCTCCTAGTGATAATCCAAGTAATCGACCAACTCAATATCCTTCTGTACAAAGCGGAAGATCAAACGCCAATTGCCGCTAACCGCTACCGATAAGAACCCAGCGCGATCTCCGGTAAGTTCATGCAACTTCCATCCCGGCACATTCACATCTTTTGCTTGCGTGGCACTGTCGAGCGCGGTCAGCTGAATTCGCAACCGGGCAGCATGATGCGGTTGAATACCGGCTTTGCTTCCCTTTCTGAAGAACGCTTCGAGGCCTTTGTGCTGGAATGATTTGATCATTGCGGGTAGTGTAAAGTGTTAATTAACAGTTATCAAGTGTTATCAGGCGCATAAAAGAGGCATGGCTTGGTACAGGTAGGCCTACCACCGGGTGATGCGATGACAAATTATCGCAATCCAGAGACGCGGAGTACTGGTGTCGAATAACGGTCAGAGCGAGCCCCCGCAACCAACGTTTTACCCAGTAAGGCCAATCACTTGACGGTGGTTGGCCTTATTGCTTTGCGGGCGTCCCGCCTGCCGCCGCCGTTTAGCCGCGCTGTTCTGCGGCGGCATCCACCAAAAATTGTTCGAGTCCGCGAACCGCACTCAAGTCGCTGCAGACGCCGGGATAGCTGCCGACAATCTTCGTCCGCAGTTGCTTGCGCCAGGCCGGATCGTTGCCCAGCCGGATGGCCAGGCTGACGTAGGCTTCGGGAGTTGCGGCGATCAGTTCGTCCATGCCCATCATGCGCAGGATGGCCAGGGTGTGGCGGCCGCGCATGAACTGTCCCGGCAGGGTGACCACCGGCAACCCGTGCGCCAGAAGCTCCAGGCTGCTGTTGCAGCCTGACCAGTCCGGTGTATCCAGCAGCACATCGACGATGCCGTGCATGGCCTGGAACTGGTCGGAATCCAGGGCCGGAATCAATACCAGGTAATCCTTGCCGTTCAGTCCTGCCTGTGCAAATGCGCGCTCCAGGCGATTCATCAGGAAGGCGGGCACCGCTGCCGGGCCATTGGCAAGGAAGACGAACTTAGCCGCAGGCAGTTGTCGCGCGATTTCAACCAGGAGGACGTCGTTCTGCGGCAGGTACTTCTGCAGGCTCTGCGGGCAGAAGAAGAGAACGGCGTCTTCGGCCCAGCCGAACTGCTTGCGGGTCAGGCTGACCGGTTTGGTTTCTGGCAGCGTGTAGTGGATCGAAAGATTGGGCAGTCGCACCAGCTTCTCGCTGTAGTGCCCGGCAGCACCCGGCGGCTCCATCAGGTCGCTGCTGAGGAAGTAGTCGATGGTAGGCAGGCCGGAGGTGATCGGATGGCCCCACGATGTGCACTGGACCGGCGCCAGGCGCAGGGCGGCCATCTGCCAGGTGTCCTGGTCCATGCCGAGTCCCGGATAGATCAGGACATCGATCTGGTCGGCAAGGATCGTCCTGCAGAATTCCCGGAACGGACGCTTGTCGTAGAAGTGATCGAAGCTGGATCGGGCCCGCTCGGTCTCGCCGTCGGCGACATGGCCGGTGTGGTATCCAAACAGGCGGAAGCGGCTGCGGTCGATCTGTTCCACCCAGCCGCGGACCGGGATTTTCCAGTTGGAATGGTCGCGGAAATGTGCCGAGACGATGCCGATGCGCAAGCGGCCATCGGCCGGCGGCGAGGGCAGGGCAGGGGCGGCGGCCCACTCGGGGAAGCCGTCGGCCATGACGGCGCAGGTCAGGCGGCCGAAGCGATCCTGCAATTGCCTGTCGTCGCGGGCCTGGTAGGCCAGGTAGAAGTTCTGCATGTAGCCGACATCCCGCCAAAGTTCCTGGCGCTTGCCGGAGGGCCTGGCCCCGTACCACGCGACCAGTTCGTCCAGCGCGCCGGCATAGGCCTTGCGGGCGGGATCGATTTCCGCAGCAGAGTCGTAGAGTATCGGGATCGTGCCCGAAACATCGCACAAGCGGGCGCGCAGCGAGTCCGGCCGCAGCGCCTTGGCGCGTTTCAAACAGTCTTTTGCCTCCGCGTTTCTGAGCTGCTTGTGCAGCAGCATTCCCAGGCGGCAGAGCGCTTCTTCAAAATCCGGTTTGAACTGCAGCGCCATCCGGTAACTGGCCTCGGCGTCGTCGCGCCGTCCGAGATCGTCGAGGATGGTTCCCAGCGAGGTGTGTGCCTGCGGGTAATCTGGTTTGAGCCGCAGCGCCTGGCGGTAGCTCGCCTCGGCTTCCTTGAGCCGGCCCAGCCCCTGGAGCGCGCCGCCCAGGTTGGCGTGAACCTCGGCAAAATCCGGCCTGATCTGCAGCGCCCGCCGATAAACGGCTTCGGCCTCATCGAGGCGGCCCAGGCCCATGAGGATGCTGCCCAGGTTGCCGCAGGCTTCGGCATCATCCGGCTTGATCCGCAGCGCGTGCCGGCAGCTGGCCTCGGCTTCGTCCAGCCGCCCCAGATCCTTGAGGGTGACGCCGAGATTGCTGTGGGCATCGGGGTAATCCGGACTGATGCGCAGCGCCTGCCGGTAACTGGCCTCGGCCTCGTCCAACCGGCCGAGTTCCTGGAAAGTGGCGCCCAGGTTGTTGTGCGACTCGGCATCGGCGGGCGACAGGGCGGCAGCCTTTTGCATCGGGATCAGCGCATCGGCGATGCGCCTCATCTGGGTGTACGCCACGCCGAGGGCCTTCCAGCCCACACCGTAGCCCGGGTAGCGCTCGGTCATCGACCTGGCGAGGGCTTCCACTTCCGCATAACGACCCTCGCCGAACAGGGCGACGAGAACATTCAACTCGCGCGGGGCGGGGGTGCTTCCGTCCAGGTGGCCCGCCAGCGCGTCAACCGCGTCTCCCTGCAGCCCGCATTGCCGACCCTGCTCCAGTACCTGCCGGGCCTCATCGGCATTGCCGGCCGCGGACAGCGCCTCGATGTAACTCAGCCAGTACTGGCCCTGTCCCGGATTCGATTCCAATGCCGACTTGAAGTGCGGCAAAGCGATCCCCGGCTGACCCGACTGCATGGCCAGGACGCCCAGATTGTGGTGCGCTTCGGGGTGGGCCGGATCGGCGTCCAGGACCGCCCGGTAGAGACGATCGGCCTCCTGCAACTGCCCGGCCTGATGGCATGCGATGGCGTGCTGGAGGATTTGGCCTGTCGTCGCGACGGGCGGCTGATTTGGCGGGCTCGGCTTCATCGCGGCATTTTATTCGGGCTTGATGGCGGCCGTTGGCGATCCCCGATCAACACCACCGGACCACCTCCCGCTTTGCCGGGGCGGCGATCATGACCGGGCAGGCAACTGCCCGCACAGCGCGCCATCGATGGCGCTCCGGCCGTTCATCGACGCGACCTGCTGTCGGTCAGCAACTCTTTCTCCTTGCAGACAAACTTGAAGATGGCCGCAAAGATGCCCTGGGGAAGGATCGGCGTCCATGTCACATCGCCGCCGGTCGCCGTCGATACGACGTGGCCCCCCGCCATCGGCTCGGAATGGGAGGACACGGCCAGCGTCCGCGTCTGCTTCCCGACGCAATCGATCTCGTCTTGCATCGTCGCGGACTGGAACGGGGCGCCGGACAGGGTTCTGACTGTCGCGTAGTCGAACAGGGTGGAAAACTCGACGACATTGCCCTCCCGCTTGATCGAGGCGGGATCGACATAGACGGTGACCTCGCCTGCGCCGGCGGAAGCGAGCTTGACCCACTCGGCCTGTGCGATTGCCGGGGCCAGCAGGGTGATCAGGATCAGGA
>CAIZHL010000352.1 GCA_903932755.1 uncultured beta proteobacterium | reverse complement strand
GGGGAAGCCGGCTTCAGCAAGGAGCAGGTCGGCAAGATCAACGTCACCGACACCAGCACTTACGTCGCCGTCGCGCGCAGCATCGCGAAGGATGCCTTGCGCAAGCTGTCGGCGGGAAGCATCAAGGGCAAGAAGGTGAAAGTGCACTTGTTGAGCGACAAGGGTGGTTAACGTGGAATGCATTGTTGGGAGCCCCTTGTTATGTACGCGCACAGCGCGCCGACTGGTAACCCCCCGCGAGGGGGGAAGGGGGGCGGGCGACCAGTTCGCCTTTCGCGTTTTCAACCTCGCCGAAAGACTCTCGCTGCCATGAGCGTTAAATGAAGACGCCCGCGCGACTCCAGCCGCTGGTGACCGAGGGCCTGGTCGATGAGGTGCTGCGCCAGTTGATGAGCGGCAAGGAGGCGACCGTCTATATCGTCCGCTGCGGCGAAGAGATCCGCTGCGCCAAGGTGTACAAGGACGCCAAGCAGCGCAGCTTCCGCAAGAGCACGTCCTACCAGGAAGGCCGCAAGACCAAGAACAGCCGCCAGGCGCGGGCCATGGAGAAGGGCTCGCGCTACGGGCGCCAGATGCAGGAGGAAGCCTGGCAAAGCGCCGAAGTCGATGCCCTGTATCGCCTCGCCGCCGCCGGCGTGCGCGTGCCGCAGCCCTACATCTGCCATGAGGGCGTGCTGCTGATGGATCTGGTGACCGATGCCGACGGCCATCCCGCGCCGCGCCTCAACGACATCGAGCTGTCGCCGGAGCAGGCCCTGGAATTCCACGCCGGGCTGCTTACGCAGGTGGTGCGCATGCTCTGCGCCGGCATCATCCACGGCGACCTGTCCGAATACAACATCCTGGTCGGCGCCGACGGCCCGGTCATCATCGACCTGCCGCAGGCGGTGGACGCCGCCGGCAACAGCAGCGCCGGCGTCATGCTGGAACGCGACGTCGCCAACCTGGCCAGCTACTTCGGCCGCTTCGCGCCCGAGCTGGTCGACAGCGAGTACGGCAAGGAAATCTGGCGGCTTTACGAAGACGGCAATCTGACCGTGGACAGCCAACTCACCGGCAGCATCGAGGTCGAGCATCGCATCGCCGACGTCGACGCCGTACTCGAAGAAGTGAAATTGGCGCTGCAGGCCGAAGAGCGCCGGCTGCTCTATCAGGCCGGCTGAGCGCGGCCTCGCCGTATCGCCAGCGCCGACTTTTTGATGTCCGACGAAATCATCGCCACGACGCGCAAGTGGCTGGAGCGCGCGGTGATCGGGCTCAACCTCTGCCCTTTCGCCAAGAGCGTGCACGTCAAGGGCCAGGTGCGCTACGTCGTCAGCGCGGCGCGCAGCGAAGACGCCCTGCTCGACGACCTCGAGCGCGAGTTGAAGTTTCTCGCCGAAGCCGCGCCGGCCGAGGTCGACACCACGCTGCTGATCACGCCCGAGGTCCTGACCGATTTCGATGACTTCGCCAGCTTCCTCGACCTGGTGGAAGTCGTGCTGCGCACCCAGGGCCTGTCCGGCACGCTGCAGGTGGCGAGCTTCCATCCGGATTACGTGTTCGCCGATGCCGAACCGGACGACATCGCCAACTACACCAATCGTGCGCCTTACCCGACGCTGCACCTGATTCGCGAAGCCAGCCTGGCGCGCGCCACGGCGGCCTTCCCCGATGCGGCGGACATCTACGAGCGCAACATCGAAACCCTGAACGAACTCGGGCTCGACGGTTGGCGCGCGCTCGACGTCGATGCGCCGGCAAAGCCGAAGCCCTAGTACAGATGAAACCGGTGGACGCAATTCCAATGGTCATCCCGGGCTTGACCCGGGATCCAGTAACAATCGCCGACTGGATTCCGGCGCTCGCCGGAATGACGAATCCATCCATCTCCTTTTGCATGACCGACTGGCCTGCCGTGCCATGACCACCACCGAAATCGCATCCCTGCTGCGCGAAGATGAAGTCGAAATCACCGCCATCCGCGCCCAGGGCGCCGGCGGCCAGAACGTCAACAAGGTCTCGAACGCCGTGCATCTGCGTTTCGACATCCGCGCCTCTTCGTTGCCCGAGGAGCTCAAGGCCCGCCTGCTGCAATTCAAGGATCAGCGCATCACGGCCGAGGGCGTGGTGGTGATCAAGGCGCAGCAGTTCCGCAGCCTGGAACGCAACACCTTCGCCGCGCTGGAGCGTTTGCGCGAGCTGATCGCCCAGGCCGCCTTCATTCCGATCCAGCGGCGCGCCACCAAACCGACCCGCGGTTCGCAGAGACGTCGCGTGGACAGCAAGGTCCTGCGCGGCAAGGTCAAGGCCCAGCGCGGCCGCGTCAGCGATACCTGAGCCGCGGCGCCGGCCCGCCGTGAAACAAGTTGTTGCAATTCGCCATTGAACCAATGGAGAGGGGCCCCATCTATACGTTCATTGAACAATAGATGCCGCAAATGGAGCCAGACATGCAGCCCACCGTAATCCTCAAGTTTCTCGCCGACTCGCGCCGCTACCTGGCGAACTGACCCACGTTTCACGGCGGCTGGCCTCCCCTCCAGTCGCCCGAAGGCGCTGCCTCGGTGGCGCCTTCGCCTTTATCGCAGCAGTGAAACAGCAGGACGTGACACCGGACACGGAATTTCCGGCCTCGCAATTGACAATTGATCCAGGAAACACAGGAGCCGCAAATGACCCAGCGCGCCATGAGCCTGATGGATGTTCTCGCACCTCCCGGAAACGACTGGTTGCGGGAGCTTTCCCGCCGCAAATCCGACCTGCCGGCCGGAGTGCATATCGTCCGCTTCGGCGATGCAGACGATGAAACGACCGAGGATTCGATTTCGACCGGCGGAAAGTCCAGGCGCCGGGAGAAGATGACGGCCTGAGAACTTCCGCCGCTTTGCTGCCAGCGGCTCAGGACGCGGACAGAGTGTCGAGGCGGTTTTTCAGGGCGGAAACTTCGGCTTCAAGGGTAGCGACCCGTTCTTCCAGCTGCTGCAGGCGGCCGCCTGCCCGGGCTTCCGTTGCGCCACCGCCGGCCGTGTCCGCCTGCTCGGCGGCCCCGTCGGGTTCGCCACTGAACAAATGGGCGTAGCGTGATTCGCGCTTGCCCGGCTCGCGAGCCAGGCGCAGCACATAAGGACCGTCCTCGCGCGCCGCGAGTTGCTGCAGCACCGCCTCCACTTCCGTCACGTCGCCAAAGCGGCACAGCCGCGCGGCATGGCTGCGCAATTCACCCGGCGTCTGCGGCCCGCGCAGGAACAGTTCGCAAATCACGCCCAGCTCCTGCGGCGTGAACTTCAGCGTGCCATAGTTGGTGTTGCAGAAGCGATGCTGGAACTTCGGCACCCGGCTGCCGAAACCGCCCTGCTCATTGACGAAGTACTTCTTCACCAGGCCGTCGACAACCGCCTGCACCGTGACTTCGTCCAGATCCAGCACCGGGTCGCGGTTGCTGCGCTGGTTGCAGGCGTTGGTCAGGGCATTGAGCGACAGCGGATACTGCTCCGGCGTGGTGATTTCCTTCTCGATCAGGCAGCCGATGACGCGGGTTTCGTGCAGCGATAGCTCGATGTTCATGGTTTCGCTTGGCGTGAAACAACTCGTTCGAAGCGACAGCAAATAGTCGAGCGAAGCGAGCCGATTGGTAGCCCCCCGTGAGGGGGGATGGGGGGGCGGGCCTTCAATTCGCCCTTCGCATGTTTCAATCTCTGTGCGCGGTCTGGCATGACCATGAGCGTCAGGCCCGCCTCATGCGGTCGCCATGGCCGGGTAGTCGGTGTAGCCCTTGGGGCCGGGGCTGTAGAAGGTCTTGGGATCGGGCGAGTTCAGCGCCGCACCCGCCTTGATCCGCGCCGGCAAATCGGGATTGGCGAGGAAGCCGGTGCCGAAGGCCACCGCATCGACCTTGCCTGCCGCCACCGCGTCGGCCGCCTCGGCCGGCGTGTAGCCCATGTTGGCGACCAGCACACCCTTGTAGTTGGCGCGGATCGGCGTCATCACGTCGCCCTTCTGCAGGCCGAAGAAATCGCCGCGCATGGCGTGCAGGTAGGCCAGCTTGAAATCGTTGAGGCGCGTTGCGAGGAAGGTGGCAAGGCCGACCGGGTCGCTGTCGATCATGCTGTTGTAGCTGTTCACCGGCGAAATGCGCAG
>CAIZHL010000351.1 GCA_903932755.1 uncultured beta proteobacterium | reverse complement strand
ACCAGCGTGACATCGACGCCCTCGCGCGCGAGCGCAAAGGCGCAGCCGCGACCGAGGCCCTTGCTCGATGCGCAGACCAGTGCGCTGCGCGCGCGTATTCCCAGATCCATACCGATATCTCCATGCAGCCGGACGCGTATCATAGCGGCTCCCGTCTTGATCCATACCCATGCCAAGCATCCATCGCATCGTTCTCTACCGACTGCTCGCTGCCTGGGTGGTCATCTCGCTGCTGATCGGCGTGACGGTGTCATGGCTGGGCATGCGCAAGATCGACCAGCAGCTGGTGACGCTGGCGACGGAGGAAATTAAGCGTTTCGCCACGACGAATCTCGCGCTGCTGGAGCAGCCCGCAGCGCTGCACAATACGCTTGACCTGCTGCCCAGCCAGACCATCCGCGAGCATCTGATCGCGGGCGAATTCCAGGACCGCAACCGCCGCAAGCTGGCGGCCACGAGCAACCCCCTGCATTCCGCCCTGGCGCTCGAAGTCGAGCGCCAGGCTGCCGGCGCTGCGCTCGACCAGGAAACCCGATCGAGGAAGTTCAGCGCCGACGGCCGGAGCTGGATCCGGGTTCTGGTGCCGCTGAGCGGGGCGGAAGGAGCCGCCGCCGGCTATTTCGAGGGCGCCTTCCTGGTCGATCCGGAGCTGATGGCGCGCCTGCGCGACGACCTGACGGTCACGCTGCTGGTTGCGCTGATCGCCGTGGCGCTGACCACGCTTTGCCTGTATCCCATCATCCTGTCGCTCAACCGCAACGTGGTGCGCCATTCGCGCGACCTGCTCGCCGGCAACATCGAACTGATGGAAGTGGTCGGTTCCGCCATCGCCAAGCGCGACTCGGCCACCAGCATGCACAATTACCGCGTCGCCACCTATGCGGTGAAGCTGGCGGAAAACGTCGGCCTCGGGCGCGACGAAATACGCGACCTGATCGCCGGTGCCTTCCTCCATGACGTCGGCAAAATCGGCATCTGCGACAGCATCCTGCTCAAGCCGGCCGAACTCGACCCGCAGGAATCCGAGGTCATGAAGACCCATGTCGCGCTGGGCGTCGACATCCTGCGCAAGTCGAACTGGCTGCTCAAGGCGCGCGCCGTGGTCGAGTACCACCATGAGAAGTTCGACGGCAGCGGTTACGGCAAGGGGCTGGCCGGTGAAGACATCCCCCTCCTGGCCCGCATCTTTGCCGTGGTCGATGTGTTCGACGCCCTGACCTCCGTGCGCCCCTACAAGCAGGCGCATTCGTTCGCCGAAGCCATCGCGATGATCGAACGCGGTGCCGGCACCTACTTCGATCCGCGGCTGGCGCATGCCTTCATCGCCATCGCCGAGCCGCTTTATCGCGAGAGTCGCGATGTTTCCCAGGCCGAGGTCGAAACGCGCCTGCAGGACATGATCAGAAAGTATTTTTTCGCAGGGGCCTGAGGCAAGCCGCTGCCGCCGCAGCACCGGACCTGCTCGTCCGTGACGCGGCTCAGGCAGCTTCCAGCTTCGCCACCGACAAGGCCAGCCACTTCATGCCGGCGTTGCCGAAATTGACCTGCACCCGGGCGTCCGTGCCGCCGCCCTCGGCATTGACGATGACGCCCAGGCCGAATTTCGCATGCATAACACTTTGGCCGATGCGGAAGCCGCTGCCGGATGAGGGTTCGCTGCGGCGCGGCGTGCCGCCGGAATAAGTCGGCGCTGACGGCACGGCGAAACCGCCCTTGCCGGCGCGCGGCGTCAGCCATTTCACCAGTTCCCCGGGCACCTCGTCGAGGAAGCGCGAGGGCAGGTTGTAGCGCGTCTGGCCGTGCAGCATGCGGGTCTGGGCGAAGCTGAGATAGAGCCGCTGGCGCGCGCGGGTGACGGCAACGTACATCAGGCGCCGTTCTTCTTCCAGGCCTTTGTCTTCGAGCAAGGAGTTCTCGTGCGGGAACAGGCCGTCTTCGAGCCCGCTGATGAAGACCATGTTGAACTCCAGGCCCTTGGCCGAATGCACGGTCATCAACTGCAGCGCATCGTCGCCCTCGCCGGCCTGGTGCTCGCCGGCTTCGAGCGAGGCGTGGGCCAGAAACGAAGACAGGTCGTTGCCGTACTGCCCGGTGATTTCGCCGTCCGGGTCGGGAGTGCCCTCTTCGGCGACGAAGCTCGCGGCGGCATTGATCAGTTCGTCGAGGTTGGCCAGGCGCTCCTGGCCTTCCTTCTCGTTCTGGTAATGACTGTGCAGGCCGGACAGTTCGACGACGTGGTCGACCAGTTCGGGCAGCGGCAGGTGGGCGGCGTCACGCAAGCTGACAATCAGTTGCGCGAAGCCGGCGAGCTTGACGCCGCCTGCGCCGCCGACCCGGGGGATCGCCGCATGCAGGCTGCTGCCGGCCGCCTTGGCCGCGTCCTGCAGGTTTTCCAGGCTGCGCGCGCCGATGCCGCGCGCAGGAAAATTCACCACGCGGGCAAAAGCCGTGTCGTCGTCGCTGTTGGCGATCAGTCGCAGATAGGCCAGCGCGTGCTTGATCTCGGCGCGCTCGAAAAAGCGCAGGCCGCCATACACGCGGTAAGGCAGGCCGGCGTTGAACAGCGCATGTTCCAGCGCCCGCGACTGGGCGTTGCTGCGGTAGAGCAGGGCGATTTCTGCGCGCGTGTGGCCGTCGCGCTGCAGGGCCTTGACCTCCTCGACGATCCAGCGCGCCTCGTCGCCGTCGGAATAGGATTCGTAGATGCGGATCGGCTCGCCGCTGCCGGCCTCGGTCCACAGGTTCTTGCCCAGCCGCGAGGGATTGTTCTTGATGATGGCATTGGCCGCGTCGAGGATGTTGCCGTGGGAGCGGTAGTTCTGTTCCAGCCGGATCAGGTTCGTCACCTTGAACTCGCGCTCGAAGTCAGCCATGTTGCCGACGTCGGCGCCGCGGAAGGCGTAGATGCTCTGGTCGTCGTCGCCGACGCAGAACAGGTTGGCGCCGCCGCCTGCGAGCAGCTTTAGCCAGCGATACTGGAGCTTGTTGGTATCCTGGAACTCATCGACCAGCACATGCCTGAAGCGCTCCTGGTAATGCCGGCGCAGCGGCTCGTTGCGCTCCAGCAGTTCGTAGGAACGCAGCAGCAGCTCGGCAAAATCGACGACGCCTTCGCGCTGGCACTGCGCTTCGTAGGCCTGATAGAGCTCGACCCGCTTTCGCGCCCAGTCATCCCAGGCTTCCACCGCGGCGGCGCGCAGGCCCTGCTCTTTCTGCGCATTGATGAAGTGGCACAGTTCGCGCGGCGGAAACTTCTCGTCATCGACATTCAAGGACTTGAGCAGCCGCTTCACCGAAGACTGCTGGTCGGCCGAATCGAGGATCTGGAACAGTTGCGGCAGGCCGGCATCGCGATGGTGGGCGCGCAGCAGGCGGTTGCACAGGCCGTGGAAGGTGCCGATCCACATGCCCCTGATGTTGATCGGCAGCATCCCGGCCAGCCGCGTCTGCATTTCCCTGGCCGCCTTGTTGGTGAAGGTCACGGCCAGGATGCCGGGCGGCGCGACCTGGCCGGTTGAAATCAGCCAGGCGATGCGCGTCGTCAGCACCCGCGTCTTGCCCGAACCGGCGCCGGCAAGGATCAGGGCATGAACCGGCGGCAGGGTGACGGCCGCCAGTTGCGGCGCGTTGAGGTGGTCGAGCAGGGGGTTCATGAACTTCGCCCGAAAATAGGTTGCCGATTATATCGGCCGGACCCGGGTCAAGCTGGCAAAAGTGAGCGCTAACAGCGGACAGAAGCTTGGCGATGACTTGCTGCACAGATAAATACTGCATTGCAACAATATTATTGGATTTAGAGTATCTAGCCCATATCTACACTGTAGAATTGT
>CAIZHL010000350.1 GCA_903932755.1 uncultured beta proteobacterium | reverse complement strand
GTCACCGCTTTGCACCTCGATCATGACGAGGTCAAGTACGCCCGGGTTGCTGACGCGGTGCGAATGGCCGGCAGGAATATAGGTGGATTCATTGGTCGCCACCAGTTTCTCGCATTCGCCGTTGACCACCTTGGCCATGCCGCTCACCACGATCCAGTGTTCGCTGCGGTGGTGGTGCATCTGTAGACTGAGTTTGGCGCCTGGTTTGACGACGATGCGCTTGATCTTGTAGCGGCCACCCTCTTCCAGCACGGTATAAGTGCCCCACGGCCGGTGCGCCGTGCGATGCAGTTTGTGCACTTCGTGCCCTTGCAACTTCAGTTCGGCATAGAGGTGCTTGACATCCTGGGCGCGGCGGCGGTCGGCGACCAGGAGTGCATCGGGGGTGTCGATGATGATGAGGTTGTCCACACCGACGGCGCCGATCATCCGTTCGCCGCCCCGGATATAGGTGTTGGTCACATCGTGCAGCAACGCCTCGCCTTCGATGCGGTTGCCAATTTGGTCTGCTGGCGTGAGGTCGCACAGCGCGTCCCAGGAGCCGATGTCGCTCCAGCCGATATCGCAGGGCACGACGGCGACGTTCGCTGAACTTTCCATGACCGCATAGTCGATGGAATTTTCCGGCACGCGGTCGAACAGTGCGGCATCCAGCTCGATCTGGCTGAAACCGGCGCCTGATGCCTGACGGGATTGCGCCATGCACTGGCGCACGGATTCCAGAATGGCCGGGCAATGTTGTTCCATTTCCTTCAGCATGGCGCCAGCTGCAAAGCAGAACATGCCTGAATTCCAATAGTAACGGCCCGTGGCGACGTATTCGCGGGCTTTGTCGGCATCGGGTTTTTCAACAAAGCGCAATACCCGATTGCCGTCGGCCTCGATATAGCCGTAACCGGTTTCCGGAGCATCGGGGCGAATGCCGAAGGTAACCAGCTTGCCCTGGCGCGCCAAATCTTGAGCTTCGCTCACTGCGGCGGCAAAGGCTGTCTGGTCGGCGATCAGGTGATCAGCCGCCAACACGAGCAGAATGGCATCGTCGCCATGTGTGGCCGCCACATGCAGGCTGGCTGCGGCCACGGCCGCCGCCGTGTTGCGACCGAAGGGCTCGAGAATGAACGAGACGCGGACGCCGCGCCGATTGACCTCGCGGTATTCGTCCTCGGTCTTGAAGTAGAGCTCGCGATTGGAGACCGTGACGATGTCGGTCACTCCGGACAAGTCTGCTCCGCGCAGGAATGCCTTCTGCAGGAGGCTTTGTCCATCGGCCAAGCGGATGAAAGGTTTGGGATGGAGTTCTCGCGAGACCGGCCACAACCTGGAGCCGGCGCCGCCGCACAGAATGACAGGAATTACGGACATCTTTTCTCCCTGGGAAATTTCATATCGACTGCCGCAACGCAGTAATCACCGCTTGGATTTGATCTTCCCTGTGTTGGGCGCTGAGAAAAAACCGCAACCGCGCAGCGCGCTCTTCCACTGCCGGATAGATGATGGGCTGCACGTTGATGCCAACTTCGAATAACTTATTGGAAAGTTTTGTGGCTTTAAGCGAACTACCAATAATAACCGGAACGACGGCGTAGCCTTGCGAAAATCCGGTATCCATGCCGGCTTGCTGCGCCAGATTCAGGAAGGAGCGGGAACTTTCACGCAGTCGGACGATCCGTTCCGGCTCTTTTTGCATGATATGCAAGGCCTCCAGCGAGGCTGCGGCCAGCGGCGGCGAAATACCCACGCTGTAGACAAAGCCCGGTGCGGCATATTTGAGATGCTCGACCAGCGCACGCTCGCCGGCGATGTAGCCGCCGCAACCGGCCAGGGTCTTGGAGAGCGTCCCCATCCAGATATCCACCGCCTTGCCCGCGATGCCGTGGTGTTCATGGCTCCCCTTGCCAGTTTCGCCCAGTACACCAAGCGCATGCGCCTCGTCCACCATGAGGAATGCCTTGTGGCGGCGCTTGATGTCGACCAGTGCGGTCAAGTCCGGGGTGTCGCCATCCATGCTGTAATGGCCTTCGACGACGATCAGCGCGCGCTCGAACTGGCCACGAATTTCAGTGAGGATGCCCTCCAGCGCAGCGGTATCATTGTGCGGGAAGCTGCGCCGGGCGCTGCCGGCAAGCTTGATGCCGTCGAGCACGCTGTTGTGGATCAGACTGTCGTGGATGACGAGGTCTTTCGGGCCGAAGAGATAGCCGATGGTGCTGACATTGGTGGCGTGACCACTGACGAAAACGATGCAGCTGTCCACTTCGTATAGGTCGGCCAAGGCGTCTTCGAGTTCGCACTGGATGGGGCGTTCCCCAGCCACGAGGCGGCTGGCGGAGACCGATGTGCCATAGCGGTCGATGGCGTCTTTGGCCGCTTTATTGATCGCAGGGTGGCCGGAAAGCCCCAGGTAGTTGTAGTTGGAGAAATTGATGTATTCGCGCCCGTCAATTCGGGTGGTCGCGCCGGCAACACCATCATGGACCTTGAAGTACGGGTTAACGATACCGAGACGATTCGCCGCCGCCTTGGGCACCAGCACCTTTTCGTAGCCGGGATGGCGATCAAAGCGGCAAAAGGCCTCCGGCACGGTGGAACGACTCATGCCGCGCGATGCGGGAAGCACGGCCGCCGTCCCGCCAGTGCCGACTTTCTTGCCGAGGAAACGGTTGATCAATTGGGTTTTGGCCATCAGGCCAAGATTGGTCTTCGTCATGCAATCAACCTCGCACCGGGTTGCGCAAGCATTCGTGCATCTTCTGCCATGTGCTCGACTTCTTTGCGCGTAAAGGCTTCGCCGTGCTGTTTGGCGATGCTTTCGACCACCGAGTCAATAGCGCTTGCCTGCGACACTGCCTCGTCCGTGCCGCCGAGCAGCTTTGCGACGATACGGGTGGTGACGCGCTCGACGGTGGGTGATTCATTTAGCATCATGACGGGCAACTGGACACCAAAGCGTTGTTCCAGCCCCAGAGCCAGTTCTACCGCCATAAGTGAATCCATGCCCAAGTCGTGCAACGAACGGCTGGGTTCGATGCGGTCGACGCCGATACAGAGAATTTGCGCAACTTCCTGGATAACGAGATTGCGCACGATGTCCGCAACTTCTGCGACGGATTTCCCGGCGATAAGCGCACGTAGGTCCATGCTGTCTTCCGTGGATCCCATGTCTTTCACATGGTAGTTAAGCACGCCGAATCGCGCGCTCGGGGCTGAAGGCAGCAGTCGAGACAGCACAGGCCAATCGAAGTTGGCGATGGCATGCGGGCCGGAATCGGGTTTAAGCAATCGATCCAGTTGGTCGAGCGCCTCGGCAGCAGTGAGCGGTGCCCTGCCCAGGCGCTGGGCGAGACTGTCCTTCACCGCCTCGTTACGAGTGAGATAGCCGGCGTCGCCGATCGGCCCCCAACCGATGCATGTGGCGGGCAGGCCCATGGCGTGGCGCATGGCCGCCAACCCTTCGAGACCCGCATTGGCAGCCACATAGTTAGCTTGGCCGGGATTGCCGATGAAGGTGGTAACCGACGAATACAGCACGAAGTAATCGAGAGGAATATCGACGGTAAGCTGGTGCAGATTCCAGGCACCGAGCAATTTGGGACGCAACACGTCGGCCATGCGCACAGCGTCTAGGTTGGCGATCAGGGCATCGTCGAAGGCAGCGGCGGCATGCAGCACGCCCTTGAGCGGCGGCAGGGCTTTGCGAATACGTTCGAACGCAGAGCCGAGGGCTGCACGGTCCGTGATATCGCAGGCGACGGCCCGCACCTTCACTCCGGCCGTCTGCAAGGTTTCGATGGCCTCTTGCGCACCTGGCGTCTCCAGGCCGCGACGACCGACCAGCACGAGGTGACCGACCCCACGCGCGGCCAGCCAGCGTGCGGATTCGAGACCGAAGCCGGAGAGTCCGCCGGTGACGAGCCAGGTGCTGTCTTTCTCGAATTGGAGGGCAAGTTGCGGTTCGGCTTGTCGCTCGATGTGCGGTACTGCATCCGTCAGGCTCACCACCACCTTGCCGATATGCCGCGCCTGTTGCATGACGCGGAAGGCATCGACCACGCGTGCCGCGGGGAAAGCACGCCAGGGCAAGGGCGACAGCACGCCTTCGCGGAACAGGGCCATGACCTCGCGGAACAAGCGTGCCGCTAAAGCCGGTCGGCCCGTCAGTAACTGGTCGGCATCGATGCCGAAATAGCTGATGTTGTCCTTGAAGGGGCGTAGGCCAATGAGGGTATTCTCGAAAAAATCGCGCTTGCCAAGTTCAAGGAAACGACCGAAGGGTTTCAATACCCGCAGATTGCGGCGAATGGCTTCGCCAGCAAGGGAATTGAGTACCACGTCCACGCCCTCCCCGTCCGTAAGGGCGAGGATGTCGTCAGCAAAGGCGAGGCTGCGCGAGTCGAATACATGGTCGGCCCCAAGCAGGCGGACGAAATCGCGTTTCTCGTCGCTGCCGGCGCTGGCAAATATTTCTACGCCCAGATGCCGCGCGACCTGGATGGCCGCCAGGCCAACACCGCCCGCTGCGCCATGGATCAGCACCCGTTCACCCGGTTGCAGGTCGGCCAGATGTTTCAGCGCGTAGTAGACGGTGAAGAAGACTGTGGGTACCGTGGCCGCCGCTTCGAATGACCAGCCTTCCGGCATCGGCGCGACGGCATCGGCGCGGGTGATCACATGACTGGCAAAACAGGCGGTGCCGAAGCCCATGACAGCATCGCCCGGCGCATGGTCGCGCACGCGGGCGCCGACGCGGGTTACGACACCCGAAAACTCCAGCCCCAGGCTGGCCCCGGCAAATCCGTTTTCGACGGCTTCGTCCGGCAACAGGCCCATGAGATACATGACATCGCGGAAATTGAGGCCGGTGGCATGCGTGCGTACTTCGATCTCATGATCCTGCAAGGGCCGTATTGTTTCCGGCAACCAGAGAAGATTTCGCAGCTGCCCGGGAACATGGAAATCCAGGCGGTAGCGGTCCGTATCGGTTGCCGCAGCGCCGGTTTGTGGCACATCCTCGTACATGGCCAGGCTGTAACGCGCATCGGGGGCAAGAACGATCTCGTTAATCCCATCGGGTCGCAGGAGCTCGTTTTCGAGCCGGGCCGGCATGTCAGCCGCAATCGGTGCGCAGGCAAGATCGATCAAGGTGCACGACAGCGCCGGGTATTCGTTCATGACGACACGCCCCAGACCCCAGAGCGCCGCCTGCATAGGGTTCGGCGCCTGGGACGAAGCGGCGGCGGGCAGTTCCGCGGCCAGTGCGCCTCCCTGGGTCACTATCCACAGGCGCTGCATCTTGCCGTGGCCGGCCACCAGGGCTTGTACTCGTTGCAGCAGGTCTGCCGGAAGATCGATGCCTTCACTTGCATCCGCCTTCCAGCCGCGCATGTAGACAACATGATCAAGTGCATTCCCGGTATTGGCCGCATTATTGAAAGTTACACGCTGACCTTGTGCCTCCAGACGTCGCTGCAAATGATCGGCCATCGATTCCGAGACAGCATCCGTCAGCAGCAGCCAGGATGCGGGCTGGGGCTGCG